>JANNCG010000237.1:0-14482 GCA_031386385.1 Myxococcales bacterium | reverse complement strand
GGCAACGCTGCATCCACTCGACGTGGGGTCGCTGCAGGATCTACCCAGGGATACTCGATGGCGGGCTTGCACCCCACCAAGAGCGTCGCAATCATCGTCGCTCGAACGAAACGCATAAGTTAGAATCTATCAACGAACTGTGCAAGCCGTCAACGAAGGCTTCACAGGGGCAGTGGCCCAGTTTTGTGATCTGGGGTGTGCGGTGCCGATCGCGTATCACCTGCAAATTGAGCCAAGTTATTCGAGTACGGGGCCGTACTCTGATAGTTTGGCTTAATTTGCAGCAAATCATACTCGCGAGGAGGCTTCGCCCCGCACAAACTTCGATCAGCGCAGCTTCAGCGAGCTCAGCGCTAACAACGCCAAGATCACCTGGATGACCCAAAATCTCACGATCACTCTAGGCTCGGGCCAGCCTTTTTTCTCGAAGTGATGATGGATGGGGGCCATCAAGAACACGCGCTTCTTGAACATCTTGTACCAGCCCACTTGGATAATCACTGAGACGATCTCAGTGACAAAGATCCCACCGAGCAAGATCCCGAGAAACTCGTTTTTCGTGAGGATGGCGAGCGTTCCGATGGCGCCGCCGAGGGCGAGCGATCCTACGTCGCCCATAAACAGCTGCGCGGGATACGTGTTGAACCAGAGAAATCCCACACCCGCACCGATCATCGCGCCGCAAAACACCGCCAACTCGCCGGTGCTTTGAAGGGGCGGAAGATCGAGGTATTCACTAAACCGAAACACCGCGTGAGAGTGTGTGATCTCAAGGGCTGCGCTGGGCGACAGGTGAAGATACTTTGCGATGACGGTCCCCGCGATCCCCGCGCCGGTGATGTACGCGAAGATCAAATAGGTCCCGGCGTTCATCATCACGGGGCCAATGGCGAGACCGTCTAATCCGTCGGTAAAATTCACGGCGTTTGCAAAGGCCACCACCGCGAGAACGGCAAAGATCACGTACGCCCAGGCAGGCAATACAAAGTGATGCTTACTAAACGCGGCGAACGGAATCGCGAGGCTTGTGCGCACCGCGAGCCAGTCCGCAGGGAGTCCAGTATGGCCCAAGAACAAGTACCCAAAGACACCTCCGCCCACGGCAAACTCAAGCAACAGTCGCATCCGTGCGCTCAGCCCTCCAGACGCGTTCTGCTGAAACTTCGCATAATCGTCGGCAAATCCCACGCAACCAAAGAGCACCGTGACCGTGACTGTGGCCCACACAAACGCGTTGTTCATGTCCGCCCACGCGAACGTAGAGAGCACGATCGCCATCAAAATGAGCGAGCCTCCCATGGTGGGGGTTCCGCGTTTTTTGAAGTGGGACTCGGGTCCGTCATCGCGGACGACTTGGCCAAACTTATTTTTCTGCAGCGTCCGGATAAACCAGGGGCCCAACACAAACGCGATCAACATGGCGGTGATGGTCGCGGCGATCACCCGAAAGGGGATGTACCTCACGACGTTGAGCCAACCTAACCAAGAGGCCTTGCCCTTGAGTCCATAGAGCAGATGGTACAGCACAGTTATGCGTCTCCTTGGCGAACGTTGTCTTGAAAAAACACTGGAATTCCTCGCTCAGTTCGCATCCCGCGCGAGCCCTTAATCAGCACAACATCGTGCGATTTTGTTCGAGGAAACATGGACTCTCCCGCGACCTCCGGCGTGTCGCATTCAAGTACTAAACCCGGCAATTGAGTCGCGCTCTGTTGCGCAAGCACTGCACGGGCAGTCAGCGCAGTCAGTGGACCCACGGTAGCAAATGTTTTGCAGCTCGCCCGCAGCACATACGGAGCTAGCTCTGTGTGAAGTGACGGACCTAGCTCACCCAACTCGAGCATATCGCCGAGGATCACGTGAAGGTCTCCGCCGCGCAGCCGAGCGAGCTCACTGGCGGTCTCAAGCGATAGTTGCACGCTTCGGGGGTTGGCGTTGTAGGTATCATCGATCACCAGGACTCCCTGCGAATTTTCACGCGGAACAAGCCGGCCCGGCACCGGCTCGATCGTAGAGATGGCAGCGAAAATGGAGTGCAGTTGCGAATCGCTCACCCGGTCGGCGCTCATCGAGAGCACCGCAGCAAGCGCTGCTGCAACGTCGATGGCGGGTCCCGGTCCAAGGAGCGAGAACGTCAACGATCGCTCTGCCGGGACCCCCTCCGCCAATAAGTCTTTTGCAATAACGAGCGTGAGCACCGTTTTGCCATCCACCCGCATCTCGCGGTGGGCCAACTGCACCGACGCAGTTCGCGGGCTAACCCGTTGCGGAGAGTCTACTGTTTCTGCTGAAAACGTGCACAATTGCACGCCGTCGCGCCGAAGGCCCACCCGCGCAAACGAGTACGGCTCGTCAAGATTGGCAACACAGGTCTTCGAAGCATGGGCAAATAGAGCGCCCTCTTCGTCCGCGACGTCTTCGATCGTTCCGAGCCCTTCGGTGTGCTCTGCGTCGACGTTGAGGACCAAGCTCACCGTCGGCTCGACGAGCTGACCTAATCGCGGGATCTCTCCGCGCGAGTTAGTCCCGACTTCAATCACCGCCGCGCGGTGCTCTGGCTTCAACGTAAACAACGTCATGGGAACGCCAATGAGGTTGTTGAGATTGCCCTGTGTCGAGAGAACCTCTCCGAACAGCGCGCGTGCCGCACACGCCGCGAGCTCTTTCGTGGTCGTCTTGCCAGCCGCTCCGCCCACCGCAAGGACTGGAATTTGACTCACCAAACGCACACGTCGCTGGTAGGCCTGAGCGATCGCGCCGAGGGCCTCAAGAGTGTCTCTGACCCGCAAACACGGCGCAAAGTCGCCAACAGCGTCCGATGGAACAATCGCGCAAAGAGCGCCCAACTCACGGGCCTGTTGAACGAACTTGCAGCCATCCATGCTCTCTCCCCGAAGCGCTACAAACAGCGAGTCCTTCTTCAGTTGTCGCGTATCCGTGCTGATACCACTGCACTCGGCAGACAGCGAGAGGGAGCCATCGACAGTGGCCCCTGTGATCGCGACAAGCTCTTCAATCGAGAACCGAACATCGTTGGACGGAATAGGCGTTGCCATAGCTTACTGTCTCAAACCTCCGCTTGCCGACCTTGTCAGGACCCATTTCTCAAGCGCCGCTTTTGCCTGCAGCCGATCATCAAACGGGTGCCGCACGCCGTGAATCTCTTGATAGGGCTCGTGGCCCTTGCCCGCGATGAGCACCATGTCTTCGGGTTTGGCGAGCAAAATTGCAGTCTCAATGGCCGCGTGTCGATCGAGGATCACCCCATACGATCGCCCCGAGCTCTGCGCGAGATCCAAGGGATCACGTCGCGTACACAGCCGCTCATCAATCCCCTCGACAGCCTGCTGTGCGATCACGGATGGCTCTTCTGTGCGCGGGTTGTCCGTTGTGACGATCACCACATCTGCTCCGTGTACCGCGGCCGCACCCATCAATGGACGCTTGCGCGCATCACGATCGCCGCCACAGCCAAACACGCAGATGATTCGACCCGCTCCGGTGCGCGCCGCTACGAGCGCTCGCAGCACGTTTGCAAGCGCGTCTGGCGAGTGCGCGTAGTCAACAAACACCGCAGGAATCTCCACGCCTTCTGCAAGCGTCACGCGATCAAGCCGTCCGGGGGCACCAACGCCATCGACGAGCGCCGCGACGATGTCCTGCACAGACACATCCCTCGCCCACGCCATGGCCATCGCGAGCAGAATGTTTTCAAGGTTGTGCATCCCGACCATCGGTGAGCGCACAGTGACTTCACCCTCAGGCGTCTGGATCCTCGCGACGATCCCCGTCGGACCAAGTTGTACTTCGGTGGCTGAAAATTCTGCGTCTTGGTGACCGCGCGCAGAATAACGAATGATCTGCGATTTCAGCGGTGTTTTCGCCCATCGGGCGCCGGTCGAGTCGTCGATGTTCAGCACGCTAATCGCGGGCCCAAGCTCGGCGAACAAGCGATACTTGCTCTGCGCGTACTCCTCAAGCGTGCGATGAAAATCTAAATGATCCTGCGTGAGATTGGTAAACCCAGCGACACGAAACCGCACCGCTTCAACGCGCCCGAGTGACAACGCGTGAGAGGACACCTCCATCGCTACGTTGTCGGCGCCTGCAGCGCGCATGGCAGCCATCCTTCGCGCGACGTCGTCGGCTTCGGGCGTGGTGTGCAGAGCCGGCCAGCGGTGGGTGCGAAAGCGATGCTCTACGGTCCCCAGCAACCCAGTCGGTTGCCCGCACCGCTCCAAGATGTGCTCAAGAAGCCAAGTGGTTGTGGTCTTTCCGTTGGTCCCGGTGACACCAAGAACCTCAAGCGAAAAACTTGGATGTCGCCAGACGGTCGAGCTTGCAAACGCGAGGGCACGGTGCGCGTCCTTTACGATGATCTGCGGGATATTTTGCGGCAGTTCGTGCTCGCTGATGATCGCCGCAGCGCCCCGCGAGATGGCCTGGGGGACAAACTCGGCGCCGTCTCGCTGCTGGCCTCGGCGGGCCACAAACACGTCACCTAATTGAACGTCGCGCGCGTCGTGACGAACATCAGCCACAGTGAGCGTCCCAGCGCCCCTAACAATCACCCCAGAGACCTCACGAGCGAGCTCGTCGAGGGTCGCATGGGGTTCGAGCGGTTCTGAAGTCACCGACGCTCCTGTACTCCTGAATCCGCTTGCTCCGCAAGAATTGGAATAGGAGCTCCATTGCCGGGCTCAAGAATCACCCGGACGCGACCGCCCTCGACAAGTGGCTCTCCTGCGGCAGGCTCCTGCCGAACGACGGTCCCACTTCCGACCAACTCGGCTTCGATTCCGCGCGCCGCAAGGAGCATCACGGCGCGACGCGCACTGACCCCTAGGAGACTGGGTGCGGAGCCACTTGCGACTAAAATTCCACCGTCGGCGACACCGGCAAAAGATGTCACGTTGAGCGGGAGTATGGGTGCAACGGCGGCGCTCGCTGAGGTTGGATCCATCGCGGGGAGCGCTGCGTGACTCATGCCGCTTCGTCGAAGGCGGCCCAAGTATCTCAGCGTTTCTTCCGTCACTCGACGAAACACGGGTGCAGCCACTGTCCCGCCTTGGTGCTCTCCCGCAGGCTCGTCGATGATCACGGTCACAACGACCTCAGGATGTTCTGATGGCGCAAAGCCAATAAACGAGCTGACCCAGCGATTCTCATCGTAGCCCCGTCCGTGCTCTCTTGCCTTCTGCGCGGTCCCAGTTTTACCAGCAACGCGCACGCCCGGAATCGCGGCGCCGGTTCCTGTTCCGCCTTCTTCGGTCACGGTGGTGAGCATCTCAGCAACGAGGCGCGCGACCCGAGAGTCCATCGCGACCCGGCCCGCGTCGGGCACGTGCTCTTCGACGAGCGCTCCGGTGGCATCGTGGACACGTGAAACCAGCAACGGCCTGACCAAACGCCCGCCATTTGCAATAGCCCCCAACCCTTGCGCAAGCTGCAAGCTCGTCACGCCAATGCCCTGACCGAAGGCCACTGTGGCCACCTCAACGTCGTACCAGCGACGCTCACCAAACCTCGCGCGAGCCTCGCCCGGAAGCGGAACTCCCGTTCGCTCACCAAATCCAAAACGCCTAAACACACGCTCAAGCCCGTCCGCGCCGAGCGCTAGACCGATTTGCGCCGCACCAATGTTGGACGAGCGCGCGAGCACCTGCATGGGAGTGTTCCACGTGTCGGTGTGCGTGTCATGGATGGTGCGATCGCCGATGGTAAAGATACCGCCGTAGCAGTTGATCAGCTGCCCGCTCTGAATCACTCCGGCGTCAAGCGCTCCCGCGACGGTAAACACCTTCATCGTTGAGCCGGGCTCAAACCGATCGCCTACCACACGGTTGCGCCGCCCTTCGAGTGTCGAGTGCGCAAGATCATTTGGGTTGTAGGTCGGATAGCTCGCCATCGCGAGGATTTCGCCTGTGTTTGGATCCGTTACCACCAAGCTTCCGCCTACGGCCTCAGAGCTGCGAACCATCGCGCCTAGCTCGCGCTCGGCGATAAACTGAATGGTCTTGTCGATCGTCAGCGTGATGTCGTTGCCTGCGCTTCCGTCGCTCGGAGACAAGCCCTCGGCAAACACCAAGCGACCCATCGCGTCGCGAACTCCTTGCAAACGTGCGTCGTTGCCACGGAGCTTGTCATCAAAAGTCTTCTCGATGCCCTCAAGTCCAACTCCGTCGATATCTACCGCGCCAATCACGTGAGCGGCGAGCTCGCTGTTGGGATACCAACGATGAGGCTCAACCACTAACGCCATCCCATCGTCCGCACGGACAGTGTACTCGCGCAACACCGCGCGGACGGAGTTTGCTTCGTTGGGCGTCATGTGGCGCTTTACCCAACGAAAGGACAAATCCCGCTCGAGCTCGGCGACCGTGTGCGCGACTTCTAAGCCTAAAACCCCAGCCAAACGTGTGCCGAGCGCCGTCACATCGATGTGCCGCCGGCGAAGAGTGCGAGGATTTGCCGTGAGCGAAAACCCATCAACGCTCACAGCGAGCGCGTTGTGATTGCGATCAAATATCGTTCCGCGGCGTGACTGCTGGCGGACTTCACGATCGTACTGCTGCTGCGCCAGATCGCTCAACTGCGAGTTTTGGCGCACCTGAAGCTCGTGCGCGCGCGCTACCAATCGGCCAAGCCCAAGCGTCATGCCCGTGACAAGAATGCCAACGCGAACTTTCATCCACTTGGCGCGACGAGGGTCTAGATTTCTCATGAGACGCCTTTCACCGTGGCCTTCCAGAGAGTCTCGCGGGCCTGGCGCTGCCGCCTGCCACGAGCGTTAACACACGATCTCCCTCAATCATCCCAAGCTCGGATCGGCCGATATCCGTCAGCGTTTGTGGCGCTCGCTTTGCGGCCAACTCAATCCGAAGCTGGTTGGAGCGCTCACGCAATCGCTGCCCCTCTGTGCGTGCCTCTTGGACGCGATAACCTGCAGCCACGTTTTGAAACCGCAGCGCAAGGTGCGTCACAAAGGCCATCCCAGAGGCGGCGATTGACAGAACCAACAGTGCCAAAAATCTAGGGGTGCTCATAGCTCATCTTGCTCCAGTGCGTCCGCGTCCATGGTGTCGCTCAACGCCACGCGTTTGCGTGCAACTCTCAGCTTCGCGCTCCGCGAGCGAGGGTTCAAATGCTGTTCAGTCTCCGACGCTTCAATGGGTCGCTTCGTCAACACCTGCAGCGAAGAGTCTTCACGAAAAGCCCATTTGACCTTTCGGTCTTCGAGCGAGTGAAACGAAATAATCGCTGCAATTCCACCGGGATTCAGTGCGCCTGAGAGCGACGCCAACAGCGCATCTAGCTCGCCTAGCTCGTCGTTGACGGCGATTCGCAGCGCTTGAAATGTCCGAGTGGCTGGGTTGCCTTTGCCCTTTGGCGGACCGAGGACACGGTGCACTGCGCGGGCGAGGTCTTCCGTCGTGTTGAGCTCTCCGGCCGCTAGCATTCGTTTGATCGAGCGAGCGATGGGCCGCGAGGCGCGCTCTTCACCGTACTCAAAAATCACGTTTGCGAGCTCATCATCGGTCCACTGTTCGATCAGCGAAAGGGCGGTGTGCGCTTGGGTTGTGTCCATGCGCATATCGATGGGACCGGGACCGCGAAAGCTCATCCCGCGCTCAAGGTCGTCCACTTGCGGAGACGACACACCTAGGTCAGCGATGATTCCGTCGACTCCCACAAGGCCTTCGGACCGAAGAACTTCGGCCAGATCACTCATCCGGGCCTCCCTTATCACAACTCGGTCACCATACGAATGCAGCCGTTCTGCTGCTGCCGTTCGCGCCACTGGGTCGCGGTCGATTCCAATGATCCGTGTGCGGGCTTCGAGTCCTGCGCGCTCAAGCAACGCGAGCGAATGCCCTCCGCCGCCCAGCGTGACGTCCGCATAGATGCCGTCGAGCCTCGGATCAATCGCCGCAACAACCTCGTCGCGAAGCACAGTTTGATGCGAAAAAATCGCTCTTTCAGACAACGAGTCCAAGTTATTCTTGCGGCGTGGGATGAGGATTAGACAGAAAACGGAGTCCATGACTAAGAGCGCATTTGGTTCACTGGAGTCAATTTTCAGACAGGTATTTCGTCACTCCGCTGCAAATCGATACGGTGCTATCATCAATGAGATTGTGGATTCAGACGCGTTGACGAGCGAAACCCCAAGCGACCTCGCGGCAACAGGCACTCCAGAAGCGCCCGACGCCTCCAAACTGCTCCAGTTGGTCGATACCGAGGCAGAAGCTTTTGATCAGGAGTGGTCTGCGCTCGTGACTCGCTGGGGTGACCCCGCCGCACACAAGAAGTTTGTCTTTCTCGCCAACTCACTCGACCGACTCGCGGACGCTGCGTCACGCTACAAAGCGATCAAAGCAAACGCTTTGGGCACAGAAACAGTCAACTACCGACTTCCGGCCGATGTCGCCGAGCGAGGAAGCATGGCCGAGCTCGGCATGACGCTCATCACACAACAGGCCATCGCCAAGTTTGTGATCGCTCCACGCGAGACGCGACCAAGACGCGGCGGTTTTTTGATCCCGCTGAGCGCTTTTGCAATGATCGTGTCGATTGGCTTTTTGCTCTCGCACGCAACGGGTCGAACGTGGTTCATTTCGGTCCCTATGATCTTGCTGTATGCGTTTGTGACGGTGATCTTTCCGTGGAAGCGGATCAGAGAGGCTGCCGAACGCCGTGCAAGTTGATTTTCGCGCGCGCGAAGTAGCGCTCAAGTTGGTGTACTACGGCCCGGCGCTAAGCGGCAAAACCACCAACCTTCGCTCGCTCCACGAGCGCATCGCAGATCGCCAGCGCACCCGACTCGTCACGCTAGACACCCGGGATGATCGCACGCTCTTTTTCGATCTTCTGCCGATCACGATTCGCACAGGGTCCGTGTCGCTTCGGATCAAGCTGTATACCGTACCTGGCCAGGTCATTCACAACGCGACGCGACGGTTGGTTTTGCAGAGCGTGGACGGTGTGGCTTTTATTGCCGACTCACGGATCGCCGAAACCCAAAGCAACGCGGAGTCTTTCGTGAACCTGAAACAAAACCTTCGTGACGCGGGGACGGATCTTAAATCACTTCCGCTGGTGATTCAGTTTAACAAGCGCGACCTACCAGATACACGCAAGGACGAGGAGCTTCGAGAGCTTGCCGCCCGAGGCAACGAGCCCGTGTTTCAGGCCGTGGCAGTGCGTGGAGTCGGAGTCGGCGAGACTTTTATGGGGTTAATTCAACGGGTATTCACTCGGCTTGATCAAGACAAGACGATCGAAAAGACCTTTGAAACCACGCGCGAGCTGCTGTTGCAATCGATCGCGGACCAGCTCGGATTGCCCATAGATCCGGGCACTGCTTTGCTCGGTGGAGGCGTTCGATGATCGATCCACCGTTCGACCTCGATCAGCTCGTCGATCTTCGATTCGCACGCGATTCACTGAGCGCATTTTGGCAGCTCACGCACGTCCCGCTGCGAGTTTTGCGACCCGATGGTTCGATCTGGCTTGAGCTTGCAGACACCAACGGACCGGCAGCGCTGTGCCAATACGTGGACGCATTTGAGCTTACCCGAAGCGAGTGCGAGGCACTGGTGCAGCTTACCCGAACCAAATCTGTCAGTGAAAATGCTGGTGATTCTTGTCGATGCTTCACGGGCGCGCTCTACCGTCGTGCAGAGCTTATGCTCGAGGGTCGCTGCCTCGGGAGAGTCGTTTTAGGCCCATTTCGTCCGGCCAACGCGCTCGCCGCAGACGGTCTATTCGTCGCCCTTGACTCGAGGATCGATTCGGCCATCGCAGATCGTCAGTTTTCATATATGGCCGCCCTCGATCCCACCATCGCTGACGGGGTTGTCCAGAGCGTCCGCGCGACGATTGAGTCCCTCGCTGCGACATCGCGTGAGTCCGAACTGAGCCGCAATTTGCAACAACTCACGCACGATGGTGTGACGCACGAGCTCGCACGAAAAAATGCGGAACTCGAAGAAGCCAACACCCGACTGGTCGAGCTTGATCGCGTGAAGGTTAACTTTTTGGGAACAATGTCCCATGAACTGAAGACACCGCTGACCTCGATCTTGGGCTACGCCGAAATGCTCAGCGAAAATATCGGCGGAGAACTCACCTCTGAACAGCGTGAGTTTGTGCAGGTCATCTACGATCGCTCAAACCAACTGCTCGGGATGATCACATCGCTCATCGAGTTGGCGCGACTCGATCAAGGGCGTCTTCGCACCCAACACAACTCGGTCGACATCGGAGCGCTGGTGCGGGAGGTCGTCACGACTTTTCTGCCCATCGCTCGAAAGCGTGAGCTGATTCTGGATACAACGCTTGAGGACGGCTTGCCGTTAATCTCAGGCGATCAGGGGTATTTGCGGCAGGTGTTGTACAACCTCATCGACAATGCCATGAAGTTCACCACGACGCACGGAACGGTCCGCGTTGAAGTCCGTAGCTCAGCCGCAAATCTAAAGGCCCCGTCGATCGATGACGGCGACAGCACTGGGCTGAGTATCCTCGCTCCCCTGCAACGCGCGGTGCAAATTCGAGTACGAGACACGGGGGTCGGCATCCCACTCGGCGAGCGCGCGAGGATCTTCAACGCGTTTTACCAAATCGATGGAAGTGTCACCCGGTCTTACTCAGGCGCCGGGCTGGGTTTGGCGATCGTGAAGCGCATCTTAGACGGACACGGAGGCACCGTTCATGTTGAGGACAATCCTGATGGAGTCGGCGTTGCGCTTGTGGTGACCCTGCCGGTCGGAGAGCCGGCCAGCCAAGCTCTTGACGCGGTCGGATGAAGAGCGAATTTGCTTGGATTTCGCTGCTTACCGAGCGATTCGAGTCCCTGAGTCCTAAGCGAATGCACAGCGAGCTTCTGCATAGCGACAGCCTCGCCATTGGCGATGATGCAGCGGTGCTGACAGCAAGCCCAGACGCGATGATCTGCACTGTGGATGCCGCGGTCGAGAAGGTGCACTTTCGGCGCGACTGGATGACGCTGGCTCAGATCGCGGCGCGCGCCGTTCACGCGGCGCTCAGTGATGTCGCATCCATGGGGGGCCGAGTGAACCATCCCTCCGCCGGAGTCTTATTTTCACTGGGAATTCCCAGTTCGTTTTCCGAGTCAGAGTTTGCCGAGTTGATCGATGGGCTCGCCACAGTGTGCGCGCTCACCCGCACGGCGATCCTCGGTGGCAACCTCACGCGCAACCCGGTGCTCTCAATCTCGACCACAGTCCTGGGCCGCGTGCTGCGCAAGCCCGTGCTTCGAAGCGGCGCGCGCGCGAGCCACAACGTCTTTGTCACAGGCCCCATCGGTGCGTCCGTGCTGGGGCTGAAATCGCTCATTCAAAAGCGCGAACACGACCCGCTATTTTTGCCATTTATTCAGCATTTCATCTCGCCAATTGCGCGACTTGATGTGAGCGAGAGCATGGCCGCGGTCGCGAGCGCATGCATTGATCTAAGCGATGGGTTGCTGCAAGACGCCGCCCACTTGGGGCGGGCTTCGGGGGTGGCGGTGGTGATTGAGAGCGAGCGGGTTCCGATGTTGGATCATAGCGAAGAGGTCGCCAGTGAGCTGGCTTGCGAGCTTCTGCAGACTGCGCTCACGGGCGGTGAAGACTATGAGTTGCTCTTCACGAGTGAGTCGACTGAGCTGTCATTTGCCACACGAATTGGTCACGTCGAGCCAGGAGAGGGCGTCTGGCTTGAGCGTGCCTCCGAACGGACGCGGATGGATACAGACTCATCAATGAACGGCTGGGATCACTTTCGTGCGCGCAAGACCGACAGCGCCGACAGCGCGCGCGAGTGAAGAGTTTTCTCGCAGACCAGAATGCCTTGGCTAAGCGGTAGCACGTTCGTATTGTAGCGAATCGGCTCGCCAAACGAATCGGTGAACTCGAGTCCCGCAGCGATCGCGATCGCGTGCGGAGCGCACCCATCCCAGAGCTTGGCGCCTTTGCCGGTGTGCGCGTACAGGTCGGTCTCATTCAACAGCACCAACGCGACCTTCAGACCCACCGAGCCGCATTCATACGGTGTTGCTCCGAGCGCGTGGACAAGTGCGCCCGCAGTGGCGTCCTGGTGGGACCTCGAGACCGCGATTCGCAAGGGACGTTCGCCCGACACATCGCGCGCGACGAGTCGCCTTGGAGTCGCACCCGGCTCAAGTTCGACAACGTACGCCCCTGCCCCATCACCCTCACCAACAACGGCGAAAAATTCTTTCTTCCACACCGGAGCAAGGACACATCCCAACACCGGAACCCCATCGATCGCCAGCCCGATCATGACCGAAAACTCCCCGTTCTTCGAGACAAACTCCCGTGTTCCGTCGAGCGGATCGACAAACCAGCAGCGCCCACCTTGACGCGCCTGTGCGGCGCTCACGGCCATATCGGCCTCCTCGGAGCAGATCGCATCTCCCCCGAACTCTGCGCGCAAAATGGCAACGATTGCGTCGTTGGCAGACCGGTCTGCGACGGTGACTGGATCGTCGACACCCTTCCAATCGACAGAGAATTCTTGGGAGTACACTCCCATCACGATCTGCGCAGCCTGGCTCGCTGCGCGCCGAGCGACTGCGAGTTCTCGTTCGAGGTTCATGCTGCGAGAGCTTATACCAGCAGCGCCATCGAGCGACTGTTACTTGTCGCGGACTTTTTTGGGCTTGTTGCGCTTTTGAGCGACGGGAGCCTCGGCCTGTTCATCACTCTTCGCGTCGGTGCTCGTCTCAGATTTCGCTTCAGAGCTGTCGTCACTCGCGCTTGATGAGTCGCTTTGCTCGGCTGTTTCACTGTCCGACGACTCTTGGTCTGTCTCAGTCTTGGCAGCGCGCGATGCGTTCTTTTTCGCGAGCATTTCTGCGTCCGCAGCGGCCGACGCAGCGGCGACATTCGCGAGTGCCGCACCTACAGGATGGAAGAACCGCGAGTCAATCCACTCGGTCAACGGCGCCGCCACGTAGATACTTGAGTAGGTGCCAGCGATCACGCCGACGATCATCGCGATCGCGAAGTTTTGAATCACCTCGCTGCCCAGCACGACGAACGGAACAACTGAGAGAACCACCGTAAAGCTCGTGACCAAGGTTCGCGAGAACATCTCAGAGATCGAAATGTTGATCACGTCAAGCATCCGAAGCCCACGACGCTTGCCCAAGTTTTCACGAACTCGGTCGTACACAATGATCGTGTCGTTCATCGAGTAGCCGACCACCGTTAAGATGGCGGCGACCGTAGCGATCGACACTTCACGACGGGCGACAACAAACACTCCCAACACGACCACAGCGTCGTGAAAGAGCGCTAAAATTCCGCCGGGAGCGAAGCGCAAATCGAAGCGAAACGCCACATAGATCATGATGAACACGATCGAGTACAGCAGCGCGCGGAGAGCCTCGTTGCGAAGCTTTTCAGACGCCTTTGGCGACACCCAAACGCTGGCGACAAGCTCGCCGGTGGCGTTGAGATCGGTGTTGAGCTGCGCAAAAATTTGATCACCCACCGACACCACCGAGACGTAATACCGGTTCTCTGCGGCATCTCCGATACGCTTGACGCGCTCGCGTCCAGTCGATCGAACGTCAACACCAGCTTCACGCAAGAACCGCTCGACTTCTTCTTCAGTCTTCGAGGTCCCGAGCTGCATTGTGATGTGATCTCCACCTTGCGACACTCTAAATTCGCGTAGCTGGACATCGCCGAGAACTCGCCGCACGGCTGCTGCGAGGACGCGTTCGCGACCGGGATCAACGCTGGTTGCCCGATCCACACGAATCAAAAACTGCCTTGGATTGGCCGAGTTTGGAACAATCTCAGCGCTGCCATTACTATGTGCCGCGAGCGAGCGCCGGATGTCTCCTGCGTCCACGCGTCGGTCAAAACGAACGGTGAGCTCTGTGCCACCTTTGAAGTCCAGACCGTACTTGGGTCCGGGCTTGACGAGCAGAATCAGGCTCGAGATGGTCAGAAAGATCGAGAGGCCGATCCAAAATCGGCGCATGGCCATGAAGTCAATAACGCGGCCGGGCTTGATGATATCCATGATGAATAAGTCCTAGTTTTTACAAAAATCGAGTTCAGTCTCAGGATCAGCCCAGCGACAACGATTTGACCTTGAGACCGCGCACAAGCCAGTCAAACACCACGCGTGTGCAAAACACGCCGGTGAAGAGGTTCGCCACGATTCCAATGAGGAGCATCACGGCGAAGCCCTTAATAGGCCCAGTCCCGTACTGCATAAGAACGACGCCTGAGATAAACGACGTCACGTGACCATCGAAGATGGCGGTGAAAGCGTGCTGATAGCCCGCATCGACGGCCCCCCGCGTGGTCTTACCATCGCGAAGTTCTTCTTTGATTCGTTCGTTAATCAAGACGTTTGAGTCCACCGCCATACCGACGGTGAGCGCGAGTCCAGCGAGTCCAGGAAGCGTAATGGTCGCTCCCAAAAACGCGATCGC
>JANNCG010000198.1:0-13552 GCA_031386385.1 Myxococcales bacterium | reverse complement strand
CGCGCAAGAGGGGTGAGAAGCCGCCGATTGAGCTGTGTTTATACATCTGTGGCGAGACCGCCCGCGCGCTGGACTATGCCCATCGCCGCCGCGACGCCCAGCTTCGACCGTTAAACATTGTGCACCGAGACGTGTCGCCGCAAAACATCTTGCTCTCCGTTGAGGGCGAGGTGAAGGTCACAGACTTTGGTATTGCGAAAGCCCGCAACTCGATCGAAGAGCCAGGGGCGATTAAGGGCAAGTACGCGTACATGGCGCCTGAGCAGTCCCGTGGCGAGCACGTGGATGGCCGCGCAGATGTGTGCGCGCTCGGGATCGTGCTTTATGAGTGTCTGGCGGGTCGCAACCCGTTTCAAGAGCGCACGGCGTACGAGACCTTTCGCCGTGTGCAGACGGGCGAGAAGATTCCCATCGAGATGGTGTGGAAAGAGTGTCCCGAAGAGCTCGCGCGAATTGTCGCCAAGGCCACACATCCTGACAGAAACCAGCGGTACGCCTCTGCGGCGAAGCTGTATGAAGATATCGCTGGGTACCTATACACCACGGGCAAGCGAGTCACCTCGCACGATTTAGCCAGCTGGCTTGAGCGATTGCGCGGCGACGATGCCCGTGAGACGGAGGCGCACCGAGTGCGTGACGCGCTCGAAGACGCGGGTAAGTCGTCGCTGCGAACGCCAGTGGAAGTCCCAGCAGCCGCCAGATCGCGACCGGGACCGAGCACGAGCGCTGGGCACGGACGGACCAACATCGAGCGGCGCGATGCCACTCTCTTGTGCGCTGATTTTTCGAGGGAAACAGCAGGGATTGTGGATGTCCACTTGCACCTCGCGCAGCGGTACGGCGGCGTGGTGAAATCCATCGATGACGAGCACTGCACGTGGGTGTTTGATGCGACGGCGACTGATGGCCGCGACACCGAGTGTGCCGCCCGCGCAGCCCTTAAGCTACGACATGCTTTTTCGCGCGATCCGCAGTTGATGGACGTGGGTCTTGGATTGCACGCTGCGAGACTGCATGTTCGCAACGACGGTGAGCCCGAGATGGACCAGTGGTACACTGGCGCGGTCGCGATCGTGCGCGAGCTTGCACGAACCGGCGCAGGAAAGATTTTTGCTAGCGAGAGTCTGCAGCGGATTTTGCGAGATGGATTCACTTTTGGTCCTACGCCACCGCGAGATGCGGCGCTGTCGCGGGTGCCAGGGTCAGCGCTTGAGTTGGTGGCTGAGCGCCCAACACATGAGGGCACTCGCAAGAAGTTTGTCGGACGCAAAGACGCTTTTAGGCTCGTCGGCGACATCTTTGCTCGCGCATCCCGCCACGGGACGCACGCCCTCAACGTCATTGGCGAGGCGGGAGTAGGCAAGTCGCGGTTTGTGGCCGAGGTCGAGTACCGACTCCGTCGCATGAACCATCCGGTGAGCTGGTATTCAATCCGGTGTTTGCCGACGGACCGAGAGGTCCCTAGCACAGCGATCGCTGCGATTTTGCGTGAGATTTTGGCCCTCGATGAGACCGACCCAGAGCCGGTAGTACGAGAGGGCGTGAACCGCTTTCGCGAGCTCGGGTTGTCTGCCGATGAGCTTGCCGCGTGTGCTCGACTGCTCGGAGTCTCGGGGCAATCTGAGCGACCCGGTGGCGATGCTCAACCGTTAAGACGCGCGCTGTTGCGTATTGGTGCAGGTCTCGCCCGCGATCAGCTCACGGTCTTGTTCGTCGATGGGGCTGAGCACCTTGACGACGACTCGCACAATTTGATCAACGATCTCATTCGCGCCGGCACCCGCGCCCGGTTGGTCTTTGTCACCGCCACTCGCACCGGTACTTTTCACCCGTGGAACGACACCGCCAAATTCACCGAGATCGCGCTTGAGCCGCTCAGTGATGAAGAGACTCGCTCGCTGATCGCCCTTCGGTTGGGCGTCCTTGAGCCGTCACTTCCTCGCGATCTGGTGGACGATGTTGTCGCAAAATCGTCAGGTAATCCGCTCTTCATTGAAGAGCACTTGCGCTCGCTCTCTGACGCTGGGGCGGTTGAGGTTCAAGACTCAACGGTGGTGTTTAGGCGCTCGGTGGCCGAGGTTGAGGTCCCCAAAACACTGCGTGGCTTAGTGATGGTCGAGCTTGCGCGTATGTCGACCGAGCAACGGACCGTCCTGCAAGTGGCGTCCGTGATTGGACCGAGGTTTCATCGTGAGGTGTTGCTCGAGACCGCACCGCTGGCACAGTCGGTGACCAACCAAGCGCTCACGACGCTGATTGAGCGAGGTGCAATCGTTCGCACCGGAGATGAGTTTGCCTTTGCGCACGATCTTCGCCGAGAGGTGGTCTACGAGGGTCTGGCGCTTGAGACGCGCCGCGAGCTGCATGCCACAGTCGCTGCCGTGACTGAGAAATTGTTCGCCGATCGTCTCGACGAGATCGCGGATCGTCTGGCGGTACACTATCGCGAGTCCAACGATCGCGGCCGAGCGGTGATGTATCTTGAGCGTGCTGCCCGTCGTCGCTATGACGAGCGCGCGTACGCGGTGGCGGCTACCCATTTTTCTCGCGCGGTCGAGCTCGCACAAGCGGCGGCTCGTCCCGACAACACCCACATCTTGGCGCTGTACCAGCAGCTTGGCGACGCCGTCGCTGCGAGCGGACATCTTGCTTCATTCGATCGGATGCGGATGGGCCTGCAGTACGTTGAAGAGCTGGGGGATCCTGCGCTCGTTTTGCGGTCGCTTTTGCAGTTCGGTAAAGCAAACTTTCACGCGAATCGCTTTGGCGAAGCCATCACCTACTTCGAGCGCGCCCGAACAATGGTCGATGTGAAGACCGCGCCGGACAAGATGTTTGACGTGCTTAGCTCGATCGGCTCGGTGTACGCACGCAACGGAGAGTTTGGTCGGGCGCAGTCGTTTTTGTCGCAAGCGATCGCGCTCATTGAGTCAAAGGGCTCGTCCTCTGATCTTTGTACGGCGTTGCTTACACTTGCGCGTTCGCAGGGATCTGGTGGGGATATTGATGGCGCGTTTGCGAGCTGGCAACGTGCGGTGGACATCTCGCTTGAGCTTGGCGAGCCGGCCTTGGTGCTCGATACGCAGAAGACCTCGTCTCTTATTTGGTATCACGCGCGCGAGTTTGAGAAAGCTGCTCTTGAGTCCGAGCACGCGCTTGAGACTGCGCGTGAGTACAACGTGTTTTACGAAATCGCGGTCAACGCCCACAACGCCGGAGATGCTTGGGCGCGACTGGGTGAGTTTAGACGGGCGTACACGAATCTGCGAATTTCGCAGGATGTGTGTCAAGAGCAGGGCTTTGACAAGCTCGCTAACCTCAACAACGTGGTGCTCGCTTTTGTGGACGCCATTGGGTTTGGAAGCGAGGCCGCGCGGGCTCGTATTGAGACATCCCTCAAGTACGCCGAGCAACATGGGTACAAGTGGGACATTTTGCACTGCAACTTCTTGCTTGGTGTCATTGCCCGAGAGCGTGGAGACCTCGAGCGAGCTCGCGATCGTCTGCGCGACGCGTTGTTGCTCGCGCAAGAGCTGGACAATCACTTGTACGTTGAGGACTGCCAGCGCATGTTGCGTGAGATGACGAGCGTCCCTCCGCCCGCAAAACGCTGAGAACTAGGGGATCAAATTGTTTGCTCGGACGACGGCGAAAGCTGCACGGTGATTGTGCTTGCCTGAAGCGTGATCTGCTGTGGCGCTTTAAGAGTCGCTGCCAACAACGACTGCGGCTGCGGCGCTAGGCTCACCTGCATCGCTTGCTGCTTCGACTGCAGGCTCTACCGGCGTTGGAGTCGCTGGAGGCGTCAGGCTGGTGTTGGTGCTCGCGGGTCGCGCGTCGCTTGTTGCGCTTGCATCACCCCGCGCGCCGCCATCACTTGTCGTTGTGGTTGCGGTGTCGCTGTTAAGGCCTCGGTCCTGCGTCGAGCTTGAGAAGTATCCAAGCGCCGTGCATGTTGCGAGAAACATAAACGCCACACCCGTGGTGATCTTTTGCAAGAAGTTGCCTGCACCGCGGCCGCCGAAGACCTGCTGGGATGCGCCGCCAGAGAGCACGCCCATACCGCCGGAGCGGCCGCTTTGCAGCAACACTACGCCGATGAGAAACAAGCAGAGAAACACATGGAGAATCGTTAAAAAAGTCGACATACTGAGTATCCTTACGTGGGATCAACCGGCGGCGCGGATGATCCTTCCAAAAGTTTCGGCATCAAGCGAAGCACCCCCAACAAGGGCGCCGTCGATGTCGGGTTGAGCCAACAGTTCTGCGGCGTTGTCCGCTTTCACTGAACCACCATACAAAATGCGAAGTGAGTCCGCGCTTTCGGCAAATCGATTGCGGACGCGGTCTCGCAAAAACGCGTGTGCGAGCTGTGCGTCAGAGGCCTTGGCGGTCTTACCCGTTCCAATGGCCCACACCGGTTCATAGGCGATCACGAGCGGGGCCACCTGGTCGAAGGTCAAACCATGAAGCGCGGCATCAAGCTGGCGCCCAATCACCTCGAAAGTCAGTCCGCCGTCGCGCTCTGCGAGAGACTCACCCACACAGACAATAGGAATTAAGTTGTACTGCAGCGCAGCGCGGGTCTTCTTGCGGACATTTTCGTCAGTGTCGGCAAAAAACTGCCGGCGCTCTGAGTGCCCGACGATCACATACTGCGCACCAACGTCTGCGAGCATCGGGCCGGAGATCTCGCCGGTGAAAGCGCCCTGTGCGTCCCAGTGGAGGTCCTGCGCGCCGAGAAAAATTCCGGTGCCTTTGAGTGCCTGATGGACAGCGAAAAGCGCGGTAAACACCGGAGCTAGCACGACGTCCGTCCGGGGGCCTAAGCGCGATCCGTCAGCGATCGCGTGAGCAAGAGCGACACTCTCGCTCACGGTGCGATGCATCTTCCAGTTTCCGGCGATCAGCGCTCGTCGTGAGGGATGGGTCATGTGCGCAATGCCTCAACGCCGGGCAAGGGCTTGCCTTCAATCAGCTCAAGCGATGCTCCACCACCGGTGGACACGTGCGAGAAGCGAGAGGTAAGTCCTGCTTGCTGCACCGCCGCCACAGAGTCACCGCCGCCCACGACGCTAAACAGGGAGGCCTCAGCGATAGCCTTCGCGATCCCGGTTGAGCCGTGCGAAAACGGCTTTTTCTCAAACAGACCCATGGGGCCATTCCAAAAGACCGTGCGCGCTCGGAGCAGTTTTTGACGAAATGCTTCAACAGACGCGGGACCAATATCGAGCGCCATGTCATTGGAGTCGATCGCGTCAACACTGACCACGCGGCCCTCTGTGGCGTCGAGACTTGAGGCGACGACTACGTCAACGGGCAGCAAAATCTCAACCGATTTTTGCCGACCGCGCTCAAGCAAATCACGGGCGAGGGCGAATTTGTCTGCCTCCACAAGGCTGCGACCGACGCTCTTGCCTTGAGCGGCCAAAAACGTGTTGGCCATCGCGCCGCCGATGAGCAATCCATCGACCTTGGCCATGAGTGCGTCAATCACTGAGATTTTGTCCGAGACTTTTGCTCCACCAAGGACCGCGAGAAACGGTTTTTCTGCGCCCGAGACCAGCTTGCTCAGCGCTGTAAGCTCCTTGCGCATCAGCAACCCCGCCGCGCGCTCAGGAATCAATCGAGGCAACGCGTCCACCGAGGCGTGTGAGCGGTGAGCGGCTCCAAACGCGTCGTTTACGTACACGTCCGCGAGCGAGGCGAGCTCTCGGGCGAAGGTCTCGTCATTTTTTTCTTCGCCATCATGAAAGCGAAGATTTTCGAGCACCGCCACGCGTCCATCGCGCAGATCTTGAACCACCTTGCGTGCGCCATCTCCAACACAGTCGTCTGTCAAGACCACATCTTGTGCGAGCAGTTCAGCAAGCCGGAGTGCCGAAGGTTCGAGCGAAAACGCAGCTTTTTTGTCCTTCTTGGGTCGGCCCAAGTGCGAGGCCAAAATCACTCGCGCACCTTTAGCGATCAACAGCTTGATCGTGGGGAGGGCTTCACGAATACGTGTGTCGTCCGTGATGGTCTTGCCATCCAGTGGAACATTAAAGTCCACTCGCACAAACACCCTACGTGAGGTGACGTCGAGGTCTTCAACCGAGGCGATGCGTTCGAGATATTGCATGGTGAATGACTACTAAAGTAAAATCTAACGAGCGCTTAGGGTTCGCGACGGACCATGTACGCTATGGTGTCGATCATGCGGTTTGAGAAGCCCCACTCGTTGTCGTACCAAGCAGAGACACTGGCGAGCTCGCCGTCTACGACCTGGGTCAAGCCGCTATCCACAATAGAGCTTGCGGGATCACCGACAAAATCCATCGAGACCAGGGGCAATTTGCAGTACGTCAACACGCCCTTCAGCGCTCCATTGGCTGCAGTCTCAAGCGCTGCGTTGACCTCGTCTTTGCTGCACTTCTTCGCAACATTGACGGTCAAAACGACGAGCGAGACATCCGGTGTAGGGACGCGAATGGCGAATCCGTCCAGCTTGCCCTTGAGCGCTGGGATCACCAAGCCGATGGCCTTTGCAGCACCGGTGGAGGTCGGAATCATGGACATCGCCGCAGCGCGAGCCCGTCGGAGGTCTTTGTGCGGAGCATCCAAGATGCTCTGGTCGTTGGTGTATGAGTGCACCGTGGTCATCTGTCCGCGGACGATCCCAAAGGTCTCGTGAAGAACTTTTGCGACCGGCGCCAGGCAGTTGGTGGTGCAGGATGCGTTTGAGACGATCGTGTGTTTTGCGGGGTCGTAGGCCTCGTGGTTGATCCCATAAACGAGCGTGAGAATCTCGGTGTCGTTTTCGTTTTTGGTGGGCGCAGACAGAAGCACTCGCTTGGCACCAGCCTCGGTGTGCTTTGAGCAATCAGCGAAGTTGGTAAACTTGCCCGTGCACTCAAGAACCACGTCGATCCCGAGCTCTTTCCACGGGTGTTTGGTGGGGTCTTTCTCAGCGAAAACCTTCACCACATCGCCATCGACGGTGAGCGAGCCGTCGGCCACTTTGACCTCTTTGTCAAAACGTCCGTGGATCGAGTCATATTGGAGCAGGTGAGCGAGGGTCTTAGCGTCGGTTAGGTCGTTGATGGCGACCACATCAAGATCAAGATCTTTGCGGTCTTTAAGAGCACGCAACACGCAACGACCGATTCGGCCAAAACCATTGATCGCTATCTTTTTCGCCATCGAAAAATCCTCCTAATACACGCAGTTCTTGTCAGATGAGACACCGTCCGTGACAGCGTCGTCACAGGATTGTCTCCGGGAGCTAAAAACGCGCGGAGGCTACACTAATCCGAGGCAGAAGAAAGGCAAACTCACTCAAGAATCATTACGATGGCGTCTTCTTGAATCGAGGCACCTTCTTTGGTCCTGATTTCAGTGACAGTTCCGCTGACGGGGGCATCAATGGGCATCTCCATTTTCATGGACTCTAGAATCGCGACAGTGTCGCCCTCAGAGACCACACTGCCGACTTGAACTTCAATCTTCCAAACTGTGCCCGTAATGTGGGCTCGCACTTCAGTCGCCATGACTACGCGTTTTGGCACAAGAGGGCAGGTCGAAGAAAGCCGTTTCAGTATCACTGGAAAATACTAAAAAATACTTTGTTGCAAAACTTTCGGAGACCTCGCGCGTCTAATCCACTTATAATAGAATCTTACAGTATAGAGAAAATTTTTCTCATTCGAGATTCTATCAACAGCCCGCTGCCCACCTAAGGATCCACCGCCATGAGTTCGAACAACCAAGAAAACAGCGTTCTCTTTTCACTCAACGAGCTGATGAACATTGAGCGGGACCGGTTGGACCAAGAAGAGAGAGCCGCGAAGGCGCAGGTTGAGCAGGCCCGTGTCCGCGCCGCAGAACAAAAAGCCATCGCGCTGCGCCAAGAGCAAGACCGCATCGCCGCCGCCGAGCGAGCACAAACCGAAGAGCTGTCCCGTCGCCGTGAGCAGGACGAGCGTCGCGCCCAAGAGCGCCAAGAGGCTGAGCTCCGTGTGCGACTTGAGAGCGAAGCGAGGACACAAGCCGCGCAGCAAGCACAACAGTTTGCGCACGAGCGCCAGATCGCGACGATCGAAGCGACACAAACGAAGAGCAAATCCACTGGGATTTTTGCCGGTGTGGCGGCCTTGATGGTTGTCGCGATGGGTGCCGGAGGCGTGTTTGTCCAGCGCGACTGGGCTCGCCAAGAGCAGGCTCGATCACAGAGCGCAGCGCGTGAGGTTTCTGCAATCCAAGAGCGTGCCAACCAACAAGCTGCTATTGTTCGTGCACAAACCCAACAGGCGCTGGATCGTGCGAACGAGGCCGCGCAGCGGGCAACGGCGCTGCAACAACAGACACAAAATTTGCTCAACCAGCGCGTGCCCGCCCGAGTGCCAACAAGCACCCCAACGGTCCGACGAAATACCCAACACCACAACACTCACCAGCAACAACTGAATCAAATCGACCCTGGTGGACCCGACACGTTTATCGGATTAGGCAACTGATTCGCAGGCATTGAATCGTAGACATACACAGACTCACATTTTCGTAGCTGCGCTCAATGGTTGATCGCAGTTGACAGGTAGAAAATCCCGCTGGTATAAAATTTCCAGCACACGGTAGTACATCCCCTCGCGGAGGCATTTCGTATGGCAGAGCAGAAAGAGAATAGCGTTCTTTTCTCGTTGAAGGAGCTAATGAACATTGAAGAAGAGCGCCTGAAACAAGAAGAGGACGATCGTCGTCGCAAAGATGATGACGAGCGTAAGCGCAAAGACGATGAGATTCTTCGGGCGAAAAACGAAGAAGAAGCTCGTATTCGCGCGGCTGAAGACTCACGAAAGCAAGAAGAGCTTCGTCGTCAGCAAGAAGAAGAGCGCAAGCGTCGCGAGAAAGAAGAAGCTGAGCTTCGTATCCGTTTGGATGCTGAGGGCAAGGTTCGCGCGGACGAGCAAGCTCGAGCGCTCGACCATGAGCGCAAGCTCGCAGAGATCGCAGCCACGCAAAAGAAGGGTGGAGCTCCGCCTGCGTTGATCGCTGGGATTGTGGTCGTTCTGCTCGGCGGTGTCGGCGGCGGTGGTTTTTATCTGCACAAGAAAAACCAGGTTGAAGCACAGCAAAAGCAAGAAGCCGCAGATCGCGAGCTCGCCGCTGTTCGTCTGCATGCAGACCAGCAAGCAGCGACCGATCGTGCAGCCGCAGTGGCAGCACAGACTCGCGCAGACCAAGCAGCCGCAGCCGCAGCACAGGCAGCACAGGCAGCAGCTACAGCAGCCGCAGCACAGGCGACAGCCGCCGCAGCAAGTGCGGCCCGCCCAACCGGTGGTGGTGGTGGCGGTCGTCGTCGCACCGGAGGCGCTCGCCGCACAGGCTCAACGCCTGGTGGTAGCCCGGACGATTTCGGCAACTTGGGCTTCTAAAACTCCGTTTGATTCGAACTATAGTCGCCGCATGGTGACTGCTTCGGATCGATTGGCTTTTGCGCTAGATGTTGACTCACTTGAGCTTGCGCGAGAGTGGGTTGACCAACTCAAGCACGACGTGGGGGTGTTTAAAGTGGGCCTTGAGCTCTTTGTGCGCTTTGGTCCGGCCGCCGTGAAGGTGGTCACCGACCAGGGCGCGAAGTGCTTTTTGGATCTCAAGCTTCATGACATCCCCGAGACTGTGGGTCGCTCGGTCAAGTCAGCGTGCGATTTGGGAGTCAATTATCTCACCATTCACGCATCTGGCGGTCGAGGAATGCTTGAGCGCGCGGCCAAGGATGCCGGGTCAGAGCTTCAGCTGCTGGCGGTCACGGTGCTGACGTCCATGAGCGAGGAGGCGCTGGTTGAGCTGGGATTTCACGACGGACTCGCGAGCACAGCACGAAGGTTTGCCGCGCTCGCGGTGGACTCGGGCGTCCATGGGATGGTCTGTAGTGCCCAGGAGGTCGCGATGCTTCGCAAGGCTCACCCTTCGGGGTATTTTGTCACGCCGGGGATTCGACCTGCGGGTGCGGCGATTAACGACCAGGTGCGAGTCGCGACTGCAAAGTCAGCGATTGAGTCAGGATCCAACCTGCTTGTGGTGGGTCGACCCATTCGTGATGCGCATGATCCGGTCTTGATGGCGCGCACAATCGTGAGCGAAATCGCCAGCGCGTCGGGCTGAGCGCGAGAGCAAATGAGCCCCACAGCGAATTCGTGGCGCAAAAGAGCTTTGTAGGCAGAGATTTTGCTACCGTTCACAACACAAGGAATTGGTGTTCGTGATGTTGTCTCGCAAATGGCTCGCAATTGCTCTGTGCGGTTTGAGTTCGCTCTCGGTGGGTGGGTGTCTTCAGACGGTGACGCCGAATATTCCGCGCTTGGATGCTGCGACGGATCGACCCGACGTTGCGCCAATGTGTGTCGGGGGCGCAGACTGCAGCGACAATATTAGTTGTACCGTCGATGAGTGCGTCGGAGGTCGGTGTACGCATCGAGCCGATGACTCTTTGTGCGCGGATGACGGCGTGGCGTGCACGGTTGAGCGGTGTGTTGCTGCGACGGGGTGTCAGAGTGTTCCGGACAGCTCGCGGTGTCCAGCGGATCAAGTGTGCCGAGAAGAGGGTGGAGCATTTGCGTGTCGTGAGCTGCCTATCTGCTCACGAGAAGGAGACCCTCGCTGCAACGACGGCCAAGACTGCACCACCGAGCGCTGTGATGTCGCGCGCCTTCGATGTGTGTATGAGCCTCGTAATGCGGTCTGCGACGATGGTCGATTTTGCAACGGCACTGAGCGGTGCGAGCCTTTTCGTGGCTGTACCGTTGGCGCTCGACCCACGTGCAATGACGACACGGGCTGTACGCGCGATAGCTGCGATGAGATGAGCAACGCGTGCGCGTTTGTGCCCGACGACATGATCTGCGCAGACAACGTGTACTGCAATGGAGACGAGCGCTGCGATCCCATGATGCGTGGCCGAGGTTGTGTCGCTGGCGGAGTTCGAACGTGTGACGACAGCGTTGCGTGTACCAACGATCGTTGCGACGAGGCCGGACGCCGATGCGTGAACCAAGGTGTCGATCGCGACATGGACGGAGATCCTCAAGCCGGTTGTGGCGGCGGTAGGGACTGCAACGACATGGACCCGACGATCAATTCGCGTGCGATGGAGGTGTGCAACCAACGCGACGACAACTGTGATGGACGGATTGATGAGGGGACGCTCGGCGCTTGTGGCGACTGTGATCCTTCGTGTCGCGTGCGTGCTGTGGGGGCCGGGGCGGGTGCATTTGATCGTGGCGGATCGATGGGCGTCGCGGTTGATCCGGGGACGGGAGCGCTGCAGATTTCGGCGGGACAGACGCAGGATTATCTGTGGATTCCCAATACAAACGAGAGCACGTTGTCGAAGTGGGACGCGAGCACAGGCGTTGAGTTGGCGCGGTATCGTGTCGGTCTCGCCGCGGGCGAGTGTCGCGGGATGTGCTGTCACGTGAACAACTGCAACATGCCTTCGCGCGTGGTGATTGACGGCAAGGGAGACGCTTACATTGCCAATCGTGGGTTCACCATGCAAGGCACAGTGAACAAGGTCGCTGCGAGCCGTGTGGACTGCGTGGATCGCAACGGAAACGGGATGATTGATACAAGCACCGGGCCGTTGGACGTGCGCCCGTTTGGCCAAGACGAGTGCATGTTGTGGACGGCCAACGTGGGGCCCATCAACGCGGTGCTTCGCTCGATCGCGATTGATCGCGGGTCTGAGATGTTTCCCAACGGAACAGCGTGGGTGGGTAGCTGTCAGGCGACGGCACAGTTGAACGGAAATGCTGGACTTTTTCAGCTCAATCCCAATACGGGACAAGTGCTTCGGAGCATTCCATTCGCGGCGTGTGCGTACGGCGCCGTGGTGACTGCGGATGGGACGCTGTGGGAGCACACACTCTCGCAAGGACTCACGCCGGTGAACACGATGACCGGCGCGGTGGGCGCGTTTGTGCGAACCGGAACGGGCTTTCCGATGCTCACGTGCGCCAATGGGACTTACGGAATCACAGCAGACGCGCGTGGGCGCATTTGGTTGTCGCGACCAAGCTGTCGAGACTCGATGGGCTATGATCCAATGCGCGGGACATGGACCCGGGTAAACCTTGGCGCCACGCCGTCGCAAGTGAGCTATGGGATCACCACGGATGCCAACGGGCGCTTGTGGATTGGCTCGCAAAACGTGCTGTACTCTTGGCCAAGTGATGCGTTTGTCGCCAACGGGACCATCGCGGCCCCAGCGGTTACGACGTACCGAACGCTCGCTCCAGCGTTTGCGACATCGGCCATTGGTGCGGATCGAACGGGCAATATTTGGTTCTCGACCAACGAGCAGGTGTCTCCGTTGATTCGGTATGTGCCCGCGATGGGGACCACGACTCGGTTTGACGGACCCAACCGAGTGTATACCTACACGGACTTTACTGGCTCTGTCCGTCGCGCGGCGATTGGCTCCGGGACACACAACGAGACGTTTGACGGTGGCTGCGCATCGCCCGTGTGGAACGGTCTCGTGTGGGACGCCGCAACCCCGATGGGGACCTCGTTGGTGTTCTCGTTTCAAACCGCATCCACGCAGGCCGGGCTCGATATGGCTCCGTTGACTGAGCTGGCGAGGGTACCCAACGCGATGCCACCGGTGGACCTCGCTGCGGCACTTCGAACAGCGGGTGTGCGGGCCGAGCGCTTCGGTCGCGTGAGTGTGCAATTTACCCCGCAAAACATGCCCTTCGCCACACCATCGCTTCGTGCTTTGCGTGTGCAGTGGTACTGCCGCTAGCTTCGCTGGGTTGCGTGCACTCATCACCGACGGAAGCCCTATGAGTATGAGTCGCGTGGATGATACCCAGTTCGTCGCTGGGGTTGAGTGGGCAGCGGAGTGGATTCGTCGCACGCGGTTGCTGCAACCCGATGGCGCGCTTGAGCGTCTGCGTCCCGACGCAGTGTTAGAGATTGAGTCGCGCGTGGAGGAGTTTGTTGCGATGGGGGACCCCGCGCAAGACCACACGATCTCTCACCGTGTGGACGTTAGTCAGTTTGCATACGACGAAAACTACGTGGCGCCGACCTGGACGCATGTACGAGCAGAGCCACGACAGTGGGCTCCGGTGAAGACACGAATGGTCACTGATTTGGGCGAGTTTATGAAGCTTGGTCCCGAGGCCTCGCGCCGACACAAGCGGCTGGTGTCCGTGATCAAAGCTACCGACAACATACGTGACCGGATCTTGATGGCGCTGGATGCTTCCACGCGCTGGCGGTTGTACGAGAAGTTGCTTGCTGCGATAGAAGCCAATCCGCCGCCCCAATCACTGCACAATCGGTTGGTCCCCGCGTACCTTCTGGCGATCTATCACGGGATGCATATCCAGATAAATGCGAGTACACCGTCTCCGTTTGCTCCGTTGCTGGCGATCTGGGAGGCAGGCGTGTGGCCCATGTTGCTGAGCGATGAAGAGATGGCGGTGTATGTTCCGCAAGGAGAAATACAGAAGATTGAGTGGGACGACGCGACGATTGGGAGCCCCTTTGTCCGATCTGCGGTGCCCAC
>JANNCG010000013.1:0-3431 GCA_031386385.1 Myxococcales bacterium | reverse complement strand
GGTGATCATCGCGAGGTTGAGAAACTCTTTTCCGCGATCGGCGAGGACCAAAACGGATCGCCCATCGCGAGAAAATTTTGGGGACTGATAGCGCTCGTCCCCGGTGTGGGGCGTCAAATTGCGCAGGTGACCATCAGCGACCGTCACGTACATCACATCGGTATCAAAGTTGGATCGCTCGTGAGTGACGAGCAATTGCCGCGCGTTCGGAGAAAAATCCTGCGCCTCGTTGTGCCCCTGACCATCATACAATCGCCGCGGAGCTTCGGTGCCCGTCAGTGAGCGAAGGACCACGTCAAAGTCAGCTCCGGTTCGCTCGTTGGTCGAGTACGCGATACTTCGACCATCATCGCTGAATGCGCCAAACATGTTCTTCACACGATGATTGGTTGTGAGCTCTGCTGGAGTGGTTGTGTTGGGGTCTAAACGGTAGAGCTGCAGGTTCTCATCGCCGCCAAAATCCCTGCCAAAAAGCAGAGAATTGGATCGAGGCGCGTAGCGAATAAAATGCACCCGATCGTCAAGGGTGACCAACCGACGCCACTGCGTCTCAGCGATCGCAGCGGCTCCAACAGTGACGGCAAACGGTTGCTGAACACCCGGAGCATCAGACAAGAAGGCGATCGTGCGACTATCGGAAGAAACCGAGGGCGTGTGTGCGCGGTGAAGGTTGAGCAGGTCTTGCATGGGCGGTCCACTGAGTGGGCGCCATGTTGTGGGCGGCAGCACGCGAAGTGGGAGCAGAGCGACCGCAGCATCGGCGATGACCCCAGAGTCGTGAGACTCGTCCGCAACCACGGGCGCAGGGCGCACTGTCGGCTCTCGAGCCGTCACGGGACGTGCTGCGCAGGCGGTGAGTGAAATTCCACAGAAAACGAGAGATATTCGAGTATTCATGGGTGTGTTAGCGGTGAGAAAGTTGCGTGGGAACATCGCGCAAGATTCGCTGAATCAGCGCGCGCACAAGATCAACGGTGATGGGTGTCTGCAGTGGGACTGGGGTTTCATCGCCTACAAGAAGCTCTGCAACCCGTGACTCTGCCTGTATGAATGCTTGCGAGGAGAACCGCAGCGGCTCGTACCGTGGCATCAGGCATCGCTCATGGGTCAGCTGCGCCAGGTAGAATGTCAGCGTCTCAAGCGCGCGATCCGCCGGCCCACTCACGTGCATCATGAGAATGGGGTTGAGCGCATCAGGGATGACCACAACCTCAAGGGGCGTTGTGGGGCTCGCGCTCTCAATCGCGCAGCGCCTCAGCAAGCGCGGGATTAGCGCGAGAGTCTGCCGCTCGATCGGCGAAAGTCCTGCAAAACGAAACGCAATTCGAATCGTATCGCGCTCGGCAGCGAGCATCACGGTGGCACCAGAAAGCGCAGTCCGTGACGGCGCAGAGAAGCGCCCTCTGGGGATGGGCGCCAACAAGCTCTGCACCATTGGCTGAAGCGCCGGATCTTCGGGGGCGACGATCACCAGGGACATAGAGGTCGCAGCGATATTCGATCGCACGTAGCTTCGCATTTGGCCTGCGCCCGGAAATCTCACGAGTGTTGCAGACGCGCGAAAATCATCCACGTATTGGGGCGCAACGCGAGGCAGTAGCGCGAGCGCGTCGCCTGCCTGAGATGCCGTATTGTGCTGCAAAACATGCGAACTATCGACAACCGGGAGCGCTGATGGGCCCGACGCAAACGGGGCAGAAGGCGACAAAGGAGGCTCGGACAACATCGCGCTGATGGATCGAAGCGCGACTTCGAGATGCTCGGATGCGAGGGTCCAAGAGAGCAGCAGACCCTGCGAGTGGGTCTCGATTGTGGGCATTGATCCAACCGCGGCCATTTGTTGCAAAAACAACTCGCGCGGGTGACGTCGGGTCCCTTCGGTCGCCAAGAGGTAGGCAAACCAGCGAGCAATTCCGGGATTATTGCTGGGCTCTGCGAGGATCCCGGCGCTCGGGACCAAAAGCCTGAGGTGCGTGAGTGGGACATCGTTGCGAACGAAATGCTCAACGCGCAGCCCATTGGCCATCGTCCATCTTCGGGGTGCGGGGGTTGGGACAACGAGCACGTTGACCGGCGACGGCAGCGGAATACTTGGCGCCACCGAAGCATCTCCGATCCCTTCGAACATCGTTGAAATCGGAGTCACAAGCGGCGCCGCGCCTCTGGAATCTGGGTCACACCGAAGAAGACAACTCGCACCAATAGCTGCAAATATCCACGAATATTTGCGTCGCCCGGGTCCGTACGCTGGCTTCACGGCGAGCTCCCGACGGTGGGCAGCGCGGGAGGACCGGAGCTCGGCTGGACCGCGGGACGCAGAAGGTACTCGGTCACCACACGTTGAACGTCTTGCACACGCACACTCTCAAACCGATCAAGCTCAGTGTTAACAAGCGCTGCGTCGCCAGCGCGAAGGGCAAAGCGCCCTAGGACAAAGGAGCGATCTGCGACGTTTTCAAGCGCCGCGAGGTACCTCACCCGATAAGTATTGAGCGCACGATCGAGCGCCATACCGGGGACTCCAGTTGCAGAAATCTGTGCAAATATAGCAGAAACTCTCGCAACACCGTCAGCGCTCACCGGCCCAATGGTGAGCAGCTCATCCGCCGATCGGTCAAGGGTCGAGCAGGCATAACTAACCCTCGGCGCGCGTGCGTCAATTGGTTGCAACAGATCACACGCGATCGACGCTGCCAATGTGAGGGCGTAGTGGTCGGGCGTTCGCGATGACGGAATCGCCCACTGCAGCCTCTGCGACCGCGCAGGCTCGGGGGGCAAAAGCGTCGTGTAGCTCTCTGATGTGCGGCCGTTGAGCACCGAGAAGTACCGCCGGACGATGGGGACCACCTCTGCGCAGTCGCGGCCAGTCACGACTGAGAGGACCACTCGTTGTGGCGAGTACATGGCAGAATACACGCCCGCATCGGGGCTGGCGCTCACGGTGCGCGGCACCACCATACGCTGCGCGAGCGAATACAACGCAAGCTCAAAGGCCTCTGCGGGCGAAGAGAGAACATAGCCTGTGAGTTCTTCTTCAAGCACGACGCGTGCGTGAATCAGTGGATTGGGTGGCGAACCCAGCGCGGCAAATGACTGCGCAAGGCCTGGTCGTGCGCTACGAGTTCCGAGTGGGACCAACAGAGAGACCGCGCTGTCAGTCGTCTGCGGCGCAGTGGCACAGCTCACCCGAAGGCCGTTGCTCAACACGGACTGCTGCACCACCAACGAGAGCGCCACGGGCCTCGGTCTGAGCGGCATAAGGGTCGCACTCGAACGTCGGTTTCTACGAGTTTGCGCCATCGCAGTGGGTGAGAGAAGCGAGAGCGCCGAGGCCGCGGCTAGGACCGCGATCGCCACGCGAGTGTTGGTTGACGAAACTCTCGGCCAAACGGGCATCGAAACGCGGCTCACACTAGGTCTCAAGGGAGGCG
>JANNCG010000161.1:0-2550 GCA_031386385.1 Myxococcales bacterium | reverse complement strand
CTCGCGGCGCACTTTCAAGCGGTGAGCGAGAAGCAAAAAGAGCTGTTCGGCAAGCGGGGCTAAGAAGGCACGCGAGCACAGAGTGCATTTTAAGAACTTTGACGTCACGATCGTAGGCGGTGGGCTCGCCGGGACCCTCTGCGCCATTGTCTTGCAGCAGCGCGGACTGAAGACCGTCGTGATCGAGCGCGAAGGCTTTCAACGGCTTCGAAGCGGCGCGTGGATATCCCCGGGGTCCGCCAAGATTCTGGAGGGCTTGGGCGTCAACGACCTGCTCGCCGCGCGCTCGCTCGCGTCCACTTCGATACGAGTCCTGTGTGGTCGTACGGGCCGCTCGCGAGTGTGGGCCTACGATGAGCGCACGGACCCCGCAGAGCCGGTCGTAGGTTGGCACGTCGCACGCGCAGATCTTGACTTGGCTCTGGCGCACCGAGCGCAATCGCTGGGCGCAACTGTGTGGCCGAGCACGCGGGCGATGGACGCGATCGCATTGGACCGCGAAAAAGCAGTGATTTCGGTGAGAGATTCTGCAGGCGCGATGCACGAAGTGCACTCAAAGCTTGTGATCGACGCCACAGGCGAGACACGCTGGCTGGCCGCCCGCAACAACGCGATCACCGTGCGCAACGGCAACGACGGAACCGCCATCGAAGCGCACCTAGTCAACGTGCAGCCCACTGCGGGCGCTCCGGTTGGATGCGCTGAGTTTGTCAGCTTTGCTCATGGCTCACTCTGGCTTCTTCCGCTTCGTGGGGGCGTATACACTGCAGCAACTTCGGTGACTCGCGTGTGGGCTGAACAACGAAAACCGGCCGAGGATGCAGAGGCGTTTTTTCAACGCACATTGCGCGACGCTGTGATGATCAAACCCTCGGTCAGCGACGCGCAGCTCGTGGGTCAATGTGTCGTGCGAAATCCGATTTCGGTGCACCTCGAAAAACTCTCGGGTCCTGGGTGGATCGCGATCGGCACCGCTGCGGGGTCCGTTGATCCGGCATTGGCCATGGACAGCTCACTCGCCCTGCTGTCAGTGTCGCTTCTTCAGCAACGGGCCGAGAGCGTCCTTGCGGGCGATGGATTCGCGCTTGAGCTCAACCAAGCAGCAGAGTTTTGTTCTGAAATCTCTCAGATGATCGCGAAGTCTACGCTCACCGATGCCCTCCTCGCCACGGACATGTCTCGTGTGCAGCGAGCCAACGCACGGGCGCTGTTTCGCATGGATTTGTGCGGCGAGAAGTTTTTGGCAGCGCAGGATTTTTTGGGCTCAATCCCCAAATCTTAAACGCCAAACTGGAGTATCTTCGGCGACAACGTAGACGATGTCGCTTGAACCCGGATCCGTCTTTGCAGAAGACTTCAAAGTCCTATCACAACTTGCTGAGGGTGGGATGGGGGCTGTCTTCGTCGTCGAGCAGACCTCCACGGGACGCAAGCGAGCGCTTAAAATCTTACGCCCGATCCTGGCAGAGAACCGCGACGCTGTAGACAGATTTTTGCGCGAAGCAAAGCTGTCCGCAAAGATCGAGAGTGAGCACGTCGTCGAGATCATCGACGCGGGCATCGACGAGACGTCCAAGTCGCCGTACATCGTGATGGAGTTATTGGACGGCGCAGACCTCTCGACCTTCGTGAAACAGCGGGGACCCACGTCAGTTTCGCAGGCGCTTGATTTTCTTCGGCAGCTCGCACATGCCCTCACGGCCGCGCATCAAGCGGGGGTGATTCACCGTGATCTGAAGCCTGAGAATGTCTTTATCGCGAAGAGCAAGCGATCCGATGGGGTTTTGACTGTAAAATTGCTCGATTTTGGCATCGCGTCTATGCTCGAGGGCTCCGCAACAAGCGCGAGCACTTCACACGTCGTGGGCTCTCCGGCTTGGATGGCCCCTGAGCAGATCGACGCAGCGAGGCTTCGGCCCGCGACGGACGTCTGGGCATTTGGGTTGCTCACATTTTGGATTCTGACTGGGATGCACTACTGGAAGAGCGCCAATCAAGAGGGCTCCACGATGCAGGCGCTGCTCGTTGAGAAGCTCGTCGAGCCGATGCAGTGGCCCTCCGAGCGCGCGGCGTTGTTTCAGCGACGATGGCCACTTGGAGCCGAGTATGACCGATGGTTCGCGGCGGCCGTCGAGCGCAACCCCGAGCACAGGACGCAATCGATGGCGCAAGCGTGGGCGCAGCTCGAGCCCATTTTGCAGCAGGCCAGCAGCGCAACCGCGATGATCGGAGGAGCACCCACGATGATGGGTGGCCCGCCGAGCGTTGCATCGATGGGCTCATGGCCGGGCTCAGCGTCGAGCCCAACAGGGCGACCCATGATGAGCTACGCACCTGGAGCTGGACCGGGACATGGCGCCGTCGCGCACACCGTCTTGGCATCCCCAACAGGACCTGGACCAACGCCAGCAGCGAAAACTCCGCCAGTTTCGCTCGCCAAATGGCTCGGGCCCGCTGCGGCTCTGTCCGTCATCGCGATCGCCTCGATCGCCAATCGGTATCGAACTTCGCCACCGGAGATACGAAGCAGCGTGACGGTGGAGAGCTCGC
>JANNCG010000149.1:0-5865 GCA_031386385.1 Myxococcales bacterium | reverse complement strand
GGCGCAGTCGGGCGCGGAGCTCGCGGCGCGACGTGACTTGCTTGATCAGGCCGAACAAGCCAGACAACGCAACGACCACGCCACAGCACTTTCACTGGCAGAACGCGCAGGGACGATTCAGATGAGCCCCTCCTTGCGGCTATTTCTGATCACCGAGCAGCGCGAGCTCGGACATGTCGCGGACGCAGTGGGCAACGCTGAGTCTTGCGTGCGCGAGGTGGGTCGCGACAGCACATTGCGCAATCGCGCGTTGATTCTGCAGCAGTGCCAGAGCGTGCTCGACACGCTTCGCGCTGAGGTGGGACGTGTCGTGGTTCAAGTTGCGACAGCTCCTGCCGGGATGGTGATGCACGTCGGTGGAATAGTGGTCCCGAACACCATGGTTGGCCTGCCCTTTATGGTGCGCCCCGGTGAGATCGCCGTCTCCATCACTGCGCCGAATTTTGTCACGTTTGAGCGTACTGTGACGGTCGCTCGAGGGGCTTCGGTGGATGTCCCGGTGGTCTTGGTAGCGACCGCGACAACGGCCATTCAAGCGCAACAAACAATCTCGAATCAGCAGCAAATTCAGACCCCGTTGCAAGCTGGCAGTGTGGGCTCAAACGGCACTCAGTTGGGCACAACGAGCGCGATCATCGACCCGGGAGCAGTTCAAACACGCCAGCAAGGCCCAGGGATCGCGCCGTGGGTTGTTGTCGGGCTTGGGGGTGCATCGGTCGTGGCAGGTGCGGTGCTGTTGGGGCTCAATGCAAGTGCTGTCGGCGCGCTGAACAGCGAGTGTCCGGCGGACCCGAACAACGGTGCCATTCGCAACTGCTCGATGGTGAACAGCGTGGATTTGGACTCGCGAATCGCGTCGGCTAACGGGCTTGCGACCGGCGGGATCGTGGCTGCTGCGGCCGGAGGTGCCATCGTGATCGGGGGTGTCCTTTGGTTTGCGCTCGCTCCAAGACGCTCAGTTGAAGCACAACGGACAGCGTGGATGGTTTTGCCCTCGGTGTCAGGCACGGGCGCTGGCGCGGCGGTTGGAGGTGTGTGGTGATGCGTACTTGGTCAGTGATTTCTCTGGTTGTATTCACATCTGGCTGTTTTATTACCCGCAGCGGGTATCGCAGTGCTGAAGAGCTTGCGGGTGGGTCTGACGTGGTGGATGTTCCGTCGCCACCAGAGATGGACGTGCCCGATTTGGACATTCCTAACCCTGGCATGATGGAGACGGGCGTGGATGTCCCGTCGCGTCGGGATGCGATCGATGTGCAGCTGCCTGCGATTGTCGCGCCGCGATTGATTGCTCCGTTGTCTAACTCACGCGTCACGACTCGGCGCTTTCAAGTGACGCTCGACGCGCAGATCGAATACCCCGCTCGCGTTGAGATAAGCAGCTCGCGCAATTTTATCGGGATGCCGACAAGATTTAACGCTGCCGCTGGATTTGCTCGTCGTTCGGTTGAAGTGATGGTCCCTTCGAGCCCCGAAGGGATTGTATTTCTTCGTGCCTGTGCGGGCCTGACTGAGTGCTCACCAGTGTGGACCCTGCAGATGACCCGTGGCGACAATGATCCCCCAGTGGCTGGCGTGAACAAAGGCTGGGGCGTCACGGGCAACGTCTTGGGAGGACCCAACGCGAATCGCACCGCTGAGGTGGTGTTGAGCGGTCGCACAGATGCATGGCACCTTGGGATTGTTCACGTATATGACCTGTTAAACCTCTCGATGAACCAGGCTCCCACCTCCGTCTGGAGCGAGTGTGTTAATCTCCTAAACGCAGGCGCGAACTGCGCTGGCGCAACCGATAGAGGCTACCTCTTGAGCACGGAGGTCACCATGTTGGGCGATCTCAACGGTGATGGGCGATCAGAGATCGGGACCTTCGGGACGCAAGGTGCGATGATGGTGGGAGGGCACATTGAGGTGCTCTCAACACAAACGCAAACCGTGCAACACGTTGGTGGCGTGTCCGGCAACATGAACCGACAGATGGTTCGCAACATGACCGCTCTCGGAGACGTGAACGGCGATGGGCTCGCCGATGTGGGAATTGTCGCTGCAAACGCTGGCAATCAAGCGGTGGACATCTATCTGGCCCAGCAGCCGCTGATGGTGACTGGCAATCCACTGAGCCCGCTTCGTCGTGTTACACTTACGCTCACCGAGGGCGCGCTGTCCCCTGCAGCGGCGTCGAACTTTGGCGACAACATCACGGCCGCAGGTGACGTCAATGCCGATGGCTATGCAGACGTCGCGATCGGACTGCCCGAGCAAGGGATCAACGGCGAAGTGTGGATTTATTACGGGCGTCCAACGGTTCCTGCGGGTGGAATTGTCGGCCCCGATGTACGTATCCCAGGGACCGGTGCGTTCCCTTCGTTGGGTCAGTCCATCGCAGGCGGAGGCGACTTTGACGGTGATCAATACGCAGACCTCATCGTGACCTATCTCGACGGTCCTGGTCGGGGCTATCTCTATATCAAGGGTGGTCCGATGCCTTCGTTGAGGACAGACAGTGCACTGGGTCGGCTGGATACCTTGGACACACTTGCGGCAGCGGGCGATCTCAACGGTGATGGCCGGGGCGATGTCATCGTGACTGAGCGCCGAGCCGGAATGGACCTGCGAATGGGCGTCCTTTTTGTCGCACCTCCCAACGCCATGATGATGATGCCTGCGCATGTTGGCAACCGGGTGCTCCAAACCTTTGGAGGGCAGCTTGGGGTTCGTGACGTCTCAATTCCGGGTGATGTCAACGGAGACGGAGTCGATGACGTGGTATTCAGCACAACAAATGGGTTTATTCGGATGCTCAAATTCACCGAGGATATTGGTGAACTCGTGGATGCTATCCCAGGCGCTTTTGTGCGCGTCCCGATGCCGCCACCGGTTGATTTTGGCGCGCAAATTGCCGGTGTTGAGCTACGCCACTGGCGTGTCCGTCCGCTCAATCGCTGGCCGGTGGCGTGGGGTCACACACTGCTGATGAGCCAATTGAATTGAGCCACGGCACGTCGCACAGACTTTGGGTTGATGGCACGTTGAGCGAGCGCGGATAGTGATGTTTTCGCGGTTGCCATTGTACGAGCTCACGTCGGTCCTCGCGGCCGTGATCGTCTTCGCAAGCTTTGCCTACTCGGGGCACGCGGGCTGGATTGATACGCTCGTGGGAGTGATCAGCGTGCTGATCCCGTTGTTCGCTCGCTCGGTGATTCGCCGTGGAAAATCACCAGACAATGCACGCTCACTGCTCTTGCTGTTTGTGCTCGGGACCACCCTTGCCTCGACATCGCTGACGTTGGCGTTGGTGCCTCCGACGAAGTTTCTCTTTGTGCGCGCGGTCGGGTTGTCGATCGCGCTCGCAGTCGCGACGGTTTGTCAGGCCAACAGCGTGTTGCTTCCGGGTGCCTGGGTTGCTTCTGCCGTCGTAGCCTTGGCGACATTTGGTGGGGCACTCGCGCCGAGGTCCATGTTTGGTGGGCTCCCCGCCATCATCGCGGTGGTCCTGTGCTGCGTCTCTATCGCGAGAGTTGCGCGTGCGGACAGCCCTGAGTCTCGCAACGCGAGGCTGTACCAAAGCATGGGGCTCTTGCTTGGGGCTTTTGCCATTTTGCTCACCGCAAGCTTTGGAAGTTACCCGGCCGCACGCCTGTGTGGAGCGCTCGGCGCGGTGGCAGTGTCTCTTGGTTTTTCTGCAGGATTTGCAGGGTTTTCGCCCACTCGTAGCGAGAGCATCGCGCGCGCACTCTCCGCTGCACTTGGGGGATTGTTCTGCTGCTCATTGCTGTCGATGTACACCAACGAGTCTCTCTTTCTCGCAGTCAGCGGCGTGCTTGCAACAGTGCTGGCAGACCTCTCGCTGGGGGCAGTGATGCGAAGCTTTTCGTCTCGCAAACTCGCCTTGGCGTCCCGCGTGGCGATCGAGCATCTCGCCGGAACCGAGACCCTCGAAGACGTCGTCCGCGCAACACTCGACCCCCTTCGTGACCCCTCGGATGTCCGGGTGACGGGTGAGCTTTGGCTCATTGACGACGCACTGCGCGCAACGCTCGATGTGGCATCGACTGTACGTTATACTCCCTTGACCCACGAAGCGGAGAGGGGGCTACTCGTTTGGTTGCGGACACATCCAGGCGAGGTCGCTTACGCAGACACCATGCGCGAGGCGCGCTATGAGCGCGCGGATGCCCCCGCGGTCCTCGCGGCGCTCCACGCCCGAGAGGCCTTCGCCGCCGTCGGTGGAATGATCGGTGACTCGCTCTCGGTGGTGTTGATTATCCCTCGTGCTGCGAGAATTGAGCCGCCGGAGTGGCACGAACGTGAAGCGCTCAAAGCGCTTGCTCGTCGCTGTGCCGCTGCTGCGCAGAGCGCCAAATCCCTTGAGTTAGCCCGGGCGCGGACCGCAGAAGCTGAGGATAAAGAGCGAGAAGCAGCAGAGCGTAAGCAAGCTGCAGAGCGTGAGCGTGACTATGCCCTTGGACGCGTCGCGCGTGCACCGAGTGCGGTAAAACTCACTGCGTCACTAGAGACTGTGTGGGTGGGGTACAGTCGCCCGATGCGCGCGCTTGATCAGCAGCTTCGAGTGCTCGCAAACAAAGACAGTGCCCTGCTCATTCAATGTGCCGCGAACGGGCCACGTGCGGCGGTGGTGTGGCGAATCCACGGGCACTCTGCGCGCTCGGGGGCTCCGTGTGTTTTGGTGGATGCCTCGCGAATGCATCCCCGTGACGCGAGCGCGACCCTGTTTGGCAACGACGCATCGGGCGAGGGTGAGACACGCGTGGAGGCCCAAGCCGGTGCTATCGAGCTCGCAGGAGAAGGAACGCTGGCGATCTTTGATGTGCAAGCGCTCAGCGCTGAAGCGGTGGCGCAACTGACGGCGTTGCTTCGAGACGAGGGCTCGGGATTGCCGCGAAAAACCACACGAATCGGGGGTGCGACGGAGTACACTCTGCGCGCGAGGGTTCTTTTGTTTGCGCGCAAGAGCGCGGTGGACAGCGGGCTTCCGGCGGAGCTGTGTGATTTGTTAGAGAGCGATGGGGTGAAGGTTCCGTCGTTGGCGGCGAGGGTCGAGGACCTAGAGACCAAGGTGCTGTTGGCGATTGAGCGCGGGTGCCGTGTGCTCGGTCGCGAGCCCGTTGGGATTGGCCGCGATGCGATGGAGGTCTTGCGAATGTGGCCTTGGCCTGGCGAAGATCGCGAGCTCGACGACGTGATTGAGCGCGCGGTCTTGACGGCGCACGGCGGACGGATCACTCTCGAGGATCTCCCTGCGGCGATCGCGAAGCCTAACCTCACCAACACGAGCAACGGCACTGCAACGGGGACGCAAAACAGCTCGCGTACGGACAACGCGCTCAACAGTGCGGACAGCGAGACCTACGACGCGCTCGAAAAGCGTATTCTTGAAGCCGCCCTCGAGCGCACCAACGGCAACAAATCCGAAGCTGCTCGCTCACTGGGTCTTGCGCGCACGACCTTTTTGGACAAGCTCCGCAAACACGGGCTTCGCGAGTAGCGTGAGTGGTTATTTTTTGCGTTTCGGTTTTGTAGCTGGTTTAGCTGGCTTCGCTCGTGGTTTGACTGGCAACTCAAGGTGCTTCAGAGCGTCCGCAACGCGCGAGGTTTGATCCACACGAAAGGGTCCTACAGTGAGTTGCGCGTCGTGCTCTTTGACCAGGACTTCTGTGAGTTCGTAGTTTTTAAGTGACGCGACGATGGCTCTGCCTGTTGGACCAAGCTTCTTGGCATTTTTCTCTTTTGCATTGTCGTCGTGCTTGAAGACAACCGCTCGCAGCTCGTCGGTGGTGATGGTGTCCAACGTGACTTTGACTGATTTGCTCCCGCGCTTCACCGTGAAGCGAAGGGACTTAAAAT
>JANNCG010000122.1:0-3742 GCA_031386385.1 Myxococcales bacterium | reverse complement strand
CCTCATCGCAGGGTGCGAGGAGGCTAAGTCCTCATCGCAGGGTGCACGAAGGCTAAGCCCTCATCGCATGGTGCGACGACGCTAAGCCCCCAGCGCTAACCCCACTCACGGACCGATGGGGGGAAAAGTTCCGAGTACGAGCGAGACGTCATAGAGGCGCCCACCGCGGGCGACGCGCAACAAGATGGTCTCGCCCGGACGATGCCGAGAGAGCACATTGCCCAGGTCACTCTCAACCCGCAACGGAACCCCATCCGCGCTCACAACATGATCAGGCGTGGTCCCTGCCATCAAGCTCGCCGCCAACGCCGGTCCGTTTGCAACCACATCAAGAACGCGCAATCCGCCGCCGATATGACCAGGGATTGTCTCTCGTCCTGTCAGCGCACGCGCGGTAAAACCGAGCCACGGACGCGCGGTGTTGCCCACCTGCCGGACCATGTTTGCAATCGCGAGCGACGGAGCCCCAAACGGCCCCGGTGGCATCCCCACGGGGAGTGAGCGAATACGGGTGGGCAAGTCCGCGACGATCACCGCAGCGAGCTGTCCACGCTCATTGAGAACCCCTGACCCGATGGCGTTGCGAGTGGGCATGGGGTCGAGCTCCCAAGCATCTCGAACCATCGCGTGGTCCATCACATACGTGCGTCGGCGAGAGAAGGTAATCGCAGAAATCCCTGCGGGATCGCCCATCGAAATCGTCGCACGGGTCCCGCGACGAGTGCCCGGCGCGAGCGCTACTCCCCCGGTCCAGCTGCCGGTGCGGGGCTGCAAGAGGGCGAGGTTCCACTGGTCATCGCGGGCGACGAGAAAGGCGTTTGCAATGCGGCCGTTGGGATAGCGCACCTCAACGGTTTGGTTTTCGCCAAGCGCGCTCAAGCACGTCACGATCCGCCCATCGTTTGCGAGCACCACACCCTGCGCAAGAAGCACATTGTTCGCTCGAAGGGTCACTGCGGCCTGCATCAACGCTTGGACTGGCTCTCGCACTTCGCTTGGAGCGATCACCGGGCTGGCCGCCGCGTTGGCGGGCTGAGTCACAGTCACCACCGTCTGCGCTTGGGGCGCGTTGACGGGTGGTGTCGCCGGGATTGCACGAAACCCTAGCAAACTGAGCGCAAAACTCACGCAGAGTGTAGAATTCACAGTCGCCTTGGTCACTCGAACATCCATCACGGGCCTTCTGTGATGATACCCCAGGTTTTCGCCAATGCTTCCCCTGAACAGCTAAGAATCGCGCAGAGTTCGCGCTTGAACGAAGAGGGCGTTCGTGCGAATTGCGCGGTAGCCATGACAAGTTCAACGCTGACTCTCGGTATTGCCAATTTCACCTGGGGCGATTTGTTCGACGCGCAGAAGCTTCCCACTCTGACCGCGCACTACGATACGCACGCCAAACAGAGCGTCAGCCCCGAGACGTGGGAAAAGTTTTTGGCCTACCGCAAAAATCTTGGCGAAGGGATGACCCCAGAGCAGATCTCTGAAGTCCTCGTCACCGTCGCTCCGTCGCTCGGGACCTTCTTGGCCAAGCTGTTTGCCATTGAGCCGCAGTACAACGCGATGCTCAAGCGCGCACAAGACCAGAGCGTGATTTTCTTGTTTAAGCGCGAATTCGTGAAAAAACGCAGCGCAAAACGCAAGCGCACCGAGATCGACTCGGCCTCACTTGAGGACCGTGCCAAGCTGGACACCCAGGCACGCGCCACGCTGGGCGCAGCGCTTAGCGCGCATGGCTCAACGCGATTGAATGTGGACCCGAGCACCGCTGCGGAGGATCTGTACAACGACGAGTTTGTCGTCGCCGATGTGACCACGACGTTGATGGCGCGTGAAGATCTGTTTCGCAAGACGCTCACCGCGGGCGGGCTGACTGCGAGTGATCTCGATCGCACACTTGCCTCAAAATTTGCTGACCAACTCGCGACGAGTCCTGAAGGCAGTGCCCTGCTTGAGCTTGTCGCGTGGGCTTCGGGCGCGGTCTCTAACGAGTCTTGCGCAAAGCTGTACGGTGCAGCGCTTGAGGTTGTGGATCGTTGGTGTGCGTTGCGCATGCACGACGAGCAGTACGATCATCACTGGGTCTCTCTGCGCTTGCCCAAGACGCTGGACTACCAGCACTTGGTGCACCTGCGCCGACCCAACGAGAAGATCCCTGAGCTGTTTGTGGGGCCCGACGCCACGCTTCGTGCGCGCGATGGATTTACCCTCACGGACGCACGCCCAAGCGACCGCGAAATTCAAAACGACGCGGATTATTGCATCTATTGTCACGATCGCTCAAAAGACTCGTGCTCAAAAGGGCTCATTGATAAGGCCACCGGAGACTTCAAGCCAAACCCACTTGGGATCGCGCTGAAGGGCTGTCCTCTCGAAGAGAAAATCTCTGAGACCAACTATTTGAAAAACGGCGGTCACTCACTCGCGGCGCTCGCTGTGGTGATGATCGACAATCCGATGTGTCCTGGGACGGGGCACCGGATCTGCAACGATTGCATGAAGGCGTGCATCTATCAGAAGCAGACGCCGGTGAATATTCCGGCGATTGAGACCGCGGTGTTGACGGATGTGCTGGATTTTCCTTGGGGATTAGAGATCTATGATCTTCTCACTCGGTGGAATCCGCTCGCAGTCCACCGCCCCGAAGCCCTGGCATATAACGGCAAAAATGTACTCGTTGTAGGCCTTGGACCCGCTGGCTACACGCTCTCGCAGCACCTGCTCAACGAGGGTTTTGGTGTTGTTGGGATCGACGGACTGAAGATTGAGCCGCTGCCCGAAGAGCGCTTAAACCAACCCGTGCAAGACTGGCGCAAGCTGTACGAGAGCTTGGACGAGCGCATCTTGCTTGGGTTTGGTGGCGTGAGTGAGTACGGGATCACCGTTCGCTGGGACAAAAACTTTCTCTGGGTCGTGTACACATCCCTCGCCCGCCGCCGAAACTTTCGCGCCTACGGCGGCATCCGTTTTGGCGGAACCATCACCCTCGACGACGCATGGGACCTTGGATTTCACCACGTAGCCATCGCTGCCGGTGCCGGTCGCCCAACGCTTGTCGATATGCCCAACGGGCTCGCAAAAGGGATCCGTCAAGCCTCGGACTTCTTGATGGCACTGCAGCTGTCGGGTGCGTACAAAAAAGACTCGCTTGCCAACCTCAACGTGCGCCTCCCCGGTGTGGTCATCGGCGGCGGGCTCACCGGAATCGACACGTGCACCGAGATGCGCGCGTACTATGTGGTCCAGTGCGAAAAAACTCTCTCGCGCTACGAAGAGCTCGTAAAGCAATTTGGCGAGGCAGATCTCTGGGCAAAGTTTAACACCGAAGAGCGTGAGATTCTCAAAGAGACCCTCAGCCATGCGCGCACGATTGTGCAAGAGCGAGCCGACGCCAAGAGCGGTAATCGTCAACCAGACTTCAACCAAATGATCGACTCGTGGGGTGGCGTGACTCTGGCCTATCGACGCTCGGTGGTTGAGTCCCCGGCGTACAAGCTCAACCACGAAGAGGTTGAGAAGTTTCTCGAAGAGGGCGTTCGTTTTGTAGAGAACGTCTCGCCCAAAGAGGCCACTGTGGATGAGTACGGTGCTGTAAAATCACTGATATTTGATCGCATGGTGATGAAGGACGGCAAGCTGGTGTCCACCGGTGAGGTTCTTGAGTTGCCTGCACGTACGGTGTGCATCGCTGCGGGGACCTCTCCCAACGTGACGTACGAGCGCGAGCAAGAGGGCTCGTTTGTGA
>JANNCG010000095.1:0-3940 GCA_031386385.1 Myxococcales bacterium | reverse complement strand
GATCGTTTGCCGAGCGTTCGCTGCAAGCGCTTGAGCGATGGTGTCCGCACGTTGAGATTGAGCTTCACCTTTTGTCTACGATTCAGGGCGGCGAGATCGATCGCCGAATTGATCGGCCCTTTGGGCTCGACGGTGACGCGGTGATCAACTTCGTACTGCCTGGTTTTCGAGCGGCGCTTCGCTTGGCTGCCGAGGGACGTAGCCTCTTTTTTAAGCGCGGAATTCTCTTGTACGAGAGCCCCCAACCGATCGTCCAAGGTGTCTCGTTTAAGCTCGAATCATCGGTGTTGGTACACACAGTCTCGCGAGACAACGTGAAACGTGACGCGGGATACAACCAGTGTGTCGCTGCGATTGAACGAGCGGTCGTAGAACAACTCATTCCGAGCACACAAGAAGAGACCGCGAAGGCCATGAGAGCGGTGATCGTCGGGGCCATTGCCTCTGACACGATGCTCCCTTCGCTACAGGCGCGCGCATGGCGGTTGCTTCAAGACGTGTTTCGCGTTCGCCCAGAGTGGAAATCACCGCCCATTCCACTCTGTGATGCGACGCCGAGCTCGCCCGATCGTGTCGCGACGAGCGCGCGCAAGGATCTGAAGTGGTGCTCGGACGAACCAACCATGGTCACCAGGGCCCTCGCTCAGACAAATCAACCCACACTCTGGTGCGACGCGCTAGGCAACCACCTCGGCGACGAACTTCAGCGCCTCCTCGCCCCCAACGCCGTTGAAACGAACACTCGATTTACGGCCATTACGCCCGTAGATACCACCCAAATGGCGCCGGCGAGCACTGCGTTTTTTGAGACCTTGCGTAAGATGCTCAACGCTGTGTCCATCCCGTCAGCTCGTCCAGCAGTGCTGAGCGGGTATTCGCAAGATCAGCTTTTTGTCGCGATGAACGCTGATCAGCTCGATCGAGGCAGCGAAGGACAGAGCCTCTTGCTCGACGCATCGGACGCGAAGAACCCACTCTATGCCCTGCTTTCAAATCGGGGCTGCGTCATGAACGTTCGACACGAGTTGGTCACAACCGCGATGAAAGCTGCAGAGGACAACTACGCCCTTAGCGCTCTGCTGCTCGCACGCAGCATCTTGCTCTCCGCAGGCAAGCTCGATCGCACACGCGACGAGTGTCTTTTGCAACAGTACCTCGCAGTGCAACGGTAGGAAGGCTCAACGGTTATGGCACGAGAATCCATGATTCAAGACGGCAGCAAGAAGGTGCTCGCCCGCGGAGCTGTTGGGGTCGATCCTCGATCGGCGATCGCTAAGCTCCGCGAGTTCATGCTGCCGGATCCTGCGCTTTATGTCGCAGAACTGGTGCGCGCTGTGAGCGAGCTTGGCGCGACTAAAATGACCGTCGAAAACACCGCATCAGAGTTTGTTCTCACCGCTGAGACGACGAAGCCACCACCAGACTCCGCAGACTTGGTTCACCTGTTCGAGCATCTCTTTTCGAACCAAGCAAGAGTGCTTCGGCTGCTCGCTATTGCAACAAACACCGCGCTGGGGCTGGGGCCCAAATTCGTCGACCTCTACACCACTGAAACTGGGGCTGAACAAGGGGCTGAACGTGTCGTACATCGCGTGCGATTTGTCCCGCAGAATGACGTCGCAGAGCCCGAACTCGACGGCCGCTGCGAGCCCCAGTCACCTCCCGATCAAATGCCGTCGCAAGGGATCCGGATTCACGTTCGCGAGCGCTTCGGGACAAGTGTTGTGCGTGAGTGGTTCGGGGATCCCGTCGAGACTCGGGTCCTTCGTGAGCGCTGCACCAGGGTGAGTGCGCCGCTTCTGTGGTCCAAGAGCGACGATCCAGTCGTGACCGTGAGCACGGTGAAGCCGCTGTTGGCTCAGCCCTTGGGCGCAAAACTCAACGGTGAGCTTTGGCTTGTCAACGAGAGTCATCCACAGCGCGGGATGATCCAATTTTTTGAGCGTGGCGTTCTTCTTTCGACTGAGGCGCTTAACGCCGAGCAGGCCTCGTTGCCGCTTGCTGTTTGGATTGACGAACCAAGTCTGCCGACCAACGTTTCGCGCTCAGCAGTGGACCGCACTGGGGGCCCCGGACGGACCATGCTGCGGGCGGTGGATGAGGCGATCAATGAGCTGTTCATCAAGGCGGTGACGTTGGCGGAGGCGGGTCGAAGCGATTTGATTCCGGTATTGCGCAGCTATTTTGCCGGACGTTTTGAGAGTAGATGGCTGGAAGCGCTTGAGGACGAACAGTTCATAGGTTCAATGACGCACATGGATCGGATCGTGAAGACTCCGATGATTCAGATGGTCGATCAGTCCATGCGCTCGCTCGCAGACCTTGCAAAGCTCGAACGCGGAACCGTGCTCGAATACCGCGGAACAGCGACGCAACCCAAGGAGCTTCATCCCTGGCTCAAAGACGTCGTCGCTGCCGGGAGTGACGACACCGTGCACACACTGCTTCTTCCGCTCGACTGCGGGGACGCCGAGGTGGCGTTTGCGCAAGCACAGGAAGCCTTTCGCCGATACAAACGATTTTACGAGCACCAACCGCGTCCACCTCGAGTCCCAAGCAAGAGTGAGGCGATCTTTGCACGCGCCGTGTTTGAGACACTTCCGGCCTCTATGACCGCAGGTATGCCCAAAGATCTGATGGGCGAAATCGCAATATCGATCACACCACTCACAGGCAATCAACCCGTGAATGTGACTGTCTTTGTCGACGGACGCCCCCTCCCTGCGATCACCTCAGGGACTCTTCCATTTCAGGTCGAGATTGCGATTCAAGCTCCGAGCTTGCGTCCTCACGCGGATTTTTCGGGCCCGTCCCAGGACAGCGAATTTCAAGGCGCGCTGATCTTTGCCCGGATCGTCTACAAGCAGATGCTCCGAGCAGCTCTTGAGTTTCTAGTCGATCCCAACAGTCTGACCGACCAGGATCCGCGGCTAGAGTGGACCCAGGCGGTAGCGACCACGTTTGCGGGAAACGTTCGAGCGCGGGTCCTGCGCTCACTGCTCAGCTCGATGGTCGAGAGCATGAACGCAACCGCCGGCCGCACAGCGCTTCGAACCATCGTCTCGCAGCTTCCGAAGCTTCATTCAACAGCGATTTTTCAGGCGACGGACGGCAAGCACTACAGCTTTGTGGACATCGAAGCGGAGGCGAAGAAAAATGGCGGAGTGATTCTCTTTCGGCCGCTCATGTCGCGACAGAGTCATCCGAGAACCCCGGTTTTTGTGCTCAGTGATCGAGACATTGAGCTCGTTGAGCTGTTCATTCCGAAGCTACAACGCGTAGATTATAGTCGCTTTGAGAAGCGTGGGACCACGGAGCTCTGGGCGGGGTCCATTCTCAACGAAGGTACTGGACCCAAGTACGACTGGACCAACGGCGAGCAGGTCTCGGGGGTACTGCGAATCGCTCCTCGCGCGGGAAGCGTCGGTATTTTGCACCGGGGTCAAGAGATCCTCGCTATGAACAATGCCGGGGCTCTTGGACCGCTGATGATGCGGATCGAGGACGGCGCACTGCTGCCTGGCCACACCGCGCCCGCCGCGTTGCTCTCAAAAGAAGCCCTTGGCTGGTTTCAAGAAGCAGAGTTTGATTTTCTCTACTGTTTGGTACGCGCACTCTACGGTGATTCGCCGGCGATGGCGAGGCTGGGATTGGCTTCAGGCTCTCGTCCAAACGACAGCGTCCTTACTTTTCTATGCCTCGCGAGCGCGCGACTCCGGGCGATGCCACAGCAGGCGATGCACGGACTTGAGTTTCCACATTCGGTCAAAGAGCTCGCGGCTCTGCTGGACGCGCTACCGATAATCAGCGTGCGTTCGACCGCGGGTGTTGTCCTTCGATCGCTTGCAGAGCTTCGCTTGGTGGCCGAACGATCCACGCTATATACCCTCGCCCGGCTGATCATAGACATCGATTATGGACCCGACTTTGAGCCCATATT
>JANNCG010000041.1:0-6345 GCA_031386385.1 Myxococcales bacterium | reverse complement strand
GAACGGTGGCGATCATCGACGGGGTCGTCTCGGGCATGGCGCTCCCCGAAGATTGTATGCAGCGAGAGCGTGTGGGGCGTGACGGCGATGCGACTTTGGATCGCTCACGAGTCGCGCCATCGAAACGCCAGACAAGTCCCTCTCCTTGATCGCATCTTTAACTCGCTTGGCGCAGCAGCGTAGTTGGTTCAGTATAGGAATGCCAGCTTACCCTGCAAATTTGGTCGTAGATGCTACTAGAATTACAGGCATGCAGTTCCAATGAGTCGACGCAGTTGTCGCGTGATGCTATGCTCATGCGAGTGATGTGTGTGCCGCCTAGTCAGCGAGTGAGAGTTTGCTGTGCGATGCTCGTGCTATCGACGTTGTGGAACTGCACGCGACCGATGCGACCGCCACAACTGCGAGCATCCACACCCACACAAATATCCGTTGTTATCAGTGATATTGCGCAGATTACGCCACCAGATGCTAGCGCGGAGCACCACCACCCAACAGCGCGCGAGTTATTCGCGTTTGCTCCCAATCGTCGATGGATTTATGGTGACGATGGACGCGTTGCGTTGACCCTCGAAGTGCATCCAAGCGAGGGGTCGATGTTGGACCTTCGCTTTCGAGGTCCAGGGTTATTTTGGCACGACCATCACTCTCGAATTCAACTGGATGATCAGGGCCTAAAGATTCTTGGGTATCGTTATTCAGGGGAGTACTACGCGAGCGAGCCACCATTCGTTGTCCTTGGTCCTCAATTCGAACCCGGAGCCACTTGGTTGACGACGAACTTTCACTGCCAAATCACCGCGACCGCAATCGGCCGTGAGTATGTGACGACTCCTGCGGGTTCATACGACGCCCTCAGGGTACGCTACGTGAGCGCTGAGAACTGCCTGGGATCCTCACCGGATTTTGAACTCTGGCTCGCAGAGCGAGTCGGGATTGTGCGCGTCGCAGATATTCCTTCGCCGCAATCACGGCGGTTTCAACCGCACGAAGCAATGCGCACGCGAGAGTTGTTGAGCGTCGAAACAATGCAGCCTCGACGCACGGAGTCGGGCACATCCATCCATCAAGACGAGCTTCGATTCATCGCGCAGCAGACTGGACCGGCGAGGGTCGGAGAGCCGTGGCCGATTAGTCTGTGGGCGTCCAACGCGAGCGCGCACGGGATTAACTTGCTCCCGTCGCTGGATGCTTCCTGGCGAGGCGCCCGACTCCCTGCGATTGCCGTGGAGATCGTCGGACCATCTGGACCTGTCCAACTGCCGCAGTTCTCCATTTGTGGCAACATTAACCCACTCGTTGAAGAGGACTTTGTGACGCTCGCTCCGGGCGAAGCAACGGACCTGGTGGGCCATGGAACGTTCGGCCATCCAATGCTCAGGTGGCCGCCACAACGTGCAGCAGTGTATCGCCTGCGTTTTACCTATGATTTAGGCAACCCGCAGCAATGGTCGGAGCGCTTAGAGCCGCCCGAGTTGCAGCGCCTCGCGCAAACCCTTCCGAGCGGAAGCTGGACCTCTGAATGGCTTGAGATTGTTGTGGATCCGCCGCTGCCCCGCGCGGCCAATGCAGATGCGGGCGTGGACAGCGGCCGGTTGAATCCATAAGCCACATTCCCACCCGCGATGATCCCCTATTCGGTCATTGGCGACGTGCGTTGCAATGATCTGCGAACGCAGTTTACAACGTTTGCTCGGTGACATTGGCGGTCGGACTTTGGGGGTGTGATTGCAGATCGTGCGTTGGCCTGGAGTTGAGTTGACGAACGTCTTCGAGGTTGCGGGAGACAAGAGCGGTAAGCGGTGCAAAATACCCAGTCCAAAAATCTCTGGCGAGGGCGGGCAAAATCCGTTGCATGAACACGCCAAAACCGAGGCCGCCACGGCCAGCCAAGGTCCAATATTGAGCCGACATCATCAACAAGTACGAAGCGAGTGGGATGACCCAGTACGCATTTGCGCGCCCACAAGATCTCTCCCGGCTCGCTCTACAAATGGGGGGAATGGCTGCGAAAAGAGCGCGCGGGACAAACGCGTGAATCGGCTCAGGAAACGCCCGACGCGGCAAGAGGCGCTGAAAACGTTCCGAAGTCACAGCGTCGCGCGCAAGAAGCGACCGATCAGCACGAAGGTCACGCCACAGGTGTGACTGTCTGACTCGAGCGTCAATTTGATGCCTCGATCGGGCATTTTGATGGAGTTCGCGCCGAAGCGACTCGTGAGACGGCGCGAGAATCGCTCAAGGGCACGGCAGCTCAGTCCGGCACAGGACGTGCAAAATTTTCCACGGCATCGAACCCGTACTCTGACCACCGGCGCCACAAACCAAAGAGAACGAACTATGAGCAAAGCAACCACGAGCAACGCAACCACCCGAGTCGCGTCCTTCCGCGTCGGAGAATGGCTCCCATCCGATCACACAACACTCATTCTGTGGCTCGAGGAGCAGGCCGCCAAGACCGACGCGAGCACCGCCAAGCTCGCGCCCGTCCTCGTCGAATTCCAAGCTCTCATCGAGTCGAACTCCGAGATCTACATGCTGTTCAACCAGATGTTCAGCCAGATCCCGTCGAAGCCTCCATACAACCTCGATCCTGCCGGCCAGCCCGTCATCCGTACGTATCAACAGATGCTGGCGGTGCTGAACCAGATCATTACCCATACGCCGACCTACAACGACACGGGAGTCGTTGGCGTGCCGATCAACGCGATCTTGGACTGGGCGATGGGAACAGAGGCCGGCTACGCGGCGTTTTTGCATCCCGAAGTCAACGCGATGCTCAAGAAGGTCCTCAACCAGTTCGGGGCGTTCTTGGACTCGACAGCGTCGGCCGACGCGCTCAACGACGACCCCGAGATCGGGTGGCTCGGCGACCGCGCGATGCAAGCGATGGTCAGCATGCTGCCGTCCGTCCCCGGCTCTGGCGACTTGAACTACTGGGACCGCCAGCTCACCGCTGAGCAGGCCAAGAAGGTCTTCGTTGAAACCTTCGAATGCGATCCCACCAAGCAGCACTGGGGCTTTGACCGGTGGGACGCGTTCTTCACGCGGACGTTTCGCGAAGGTAAACGGCCTGTCGCCGCGCCGGGAGACGACCGGGTCATCGCCAATGCCTGCGAGTCAGCTCCGTACAACATCGCCAGAAACGTGCAGAAGCGCGACCGGTTCTGGATCAAGGGGCAGCCGTACTCCCTGCAGCACATGCTCGCCAACGATGAGCTCGTCGACTACTTCGTGGGTGGCACGGTCTACCAGGCCTTCCTGAGTGCCAAGAGCTACCACCGCTGGCACAGCCCCGTCTCGGGCAAGGTCGTCAAGACGCGCATCGTCGACGGCACCTACTACGCGGAGCGCCCGTCGGCGGGCTTCTTCAACCCGCTCCACCCGGACGCCGTCTCCAGTGACCCTTCGCTGGTTCCCGATCCGGCCGCCCCGACCGATTCGCAGGGCTACATCAGCGAGGTCGCGACCCGGGCGATGATCTTCATCGACAATCCGCTGCTCGGGCTCGTCTGCGTGCTCCCGATCGGCATGTCGGAGGTCTCGTCGTGTGAGATCACAGTGTCCGCCGAGGAAGGCAAGAACCAGATCACCAAGGGCGACCCGCTTGGGATGTTTCACTTCGGTGGGTCCTCGCACTGCCTGATCTTCGGCCCAAACGTCCATCTCGACTTCGATCTGCACGGTCAGTCGCCGCACCTGAACGCCGACAACATCCCTGTCCGAGACCGCATCGCGGTCGTGCGCTCTCAGCGTTAGCGCGCCGCCGCAGCCCGCTTGGCCAACGGTGCACTCTCGTTCGCTCTATGCTTTGCGTTGTTTTGTTGTGAGTTGGCCTTGCCCGCTGACCGACAACGACTCGTCCCCGGTCCGATCCGATCGCTCTGTGCGCGTGTCCAGCAGACCCGCAGTTACCGATGCGATCGCTCACTTGGCCTGTTCGCCACACGTGCCAAGACCCCTCTGATCGCCCGGTGAGCCTGCTCCGACGACGCGCAAATTGACCGCGATCAATCACTTCGCGTGCTCAGCAAACTTGCGTTTTGACGCCGAGCGCTCACTTGGCCTGTTCGCACCACGCGCCGAGACCGAGTCGCTCGGTCATTTCGCCTCTTCGCGGCACCCTCGATCACCGATCCGCCCGGTCTTTTCGCCTGGTCGGAACACCCTCGGAAACCGATCGACTCGCTGTGCGCGCGTGTCCAGAACACCCTCCAGCACCGATCCGATCGCCCGTTGTGGCTGTTCGCCACACTCGCCGCAACCGATCCGATCGTTCATTTTGCCTGCTAGCCACACCCACGGTGACCGATGCGATCGCTCATTTTGCCTATTCGCCACACGCACAACTAGCGATGCGATCGCTGTGCGCGCGTGTCCAGAACACCCTCCAGCACCGATCCGTTCGCTCATTTCGCCTCCTCGCCACACCCGCGATTACCGATCCGATCGCCCATTTCTCCCTTTCGAAACACGGCTTTGCCCAGCTGTGCTCGCTCTGACGGATCTTCCCGCCGTGCTCGCCCGACTCACTGCGATCGCTTACCTTTATTTGTTCGCGGGGCGCGCCGCCACACGAAACGACACAGTATGAAGGCGACCAGAATGCGTCGCCCCACAATTGATTATCTAGCGCTGAGCAAGCGTTGGTTCGTCATGCGCGATGTGCACGCGGGGAGCGGGGTTGCGCTGCTGCAACCACGGCACACGCTGAGCTGGATGAAGGGGCCACTGACGGCGGCGGAGCTGAAGCGTCGCGTGGGGATGTGACGGGTTGGGGGTAGCGCGTATCGCGGGATAGAATGCGGTGAGTACTTCGCTCGGCGGGCCGGTACGAAGATCCCACATCTGTTCAAGCATTCAGATAGTAGGTGTTCGCACTGACAGCACTGGTATGACCGTTGGAACCTTGTCGATTGGCAAAAACATCGGAGTGGTTTCGACAGGAGGAGCGTCGGGGACACGTGGTTCTCCTACAACCTGCTCGAAACCATAGCGTGCGTAGAAGCCCACGGCGAGGGATTTTGCGTCAGTCACAATTCCCACACAACCGAAGTTGTCTCGCTGGAGCCAAGCCTTTGCGAACACCTCGTAGAGCAGTCGCTCCCCAATCCGCAGGCCCCCGTTTTGCTTTCGAGTTGAAGGGGCGGTGGACTGTGTCTTGGATCGCGATGAACGTAACGCTCAGACCTCGTCGTTGATTTTGCCGAGCTTGTTCGCGAAAAAATTTGTTCAACTGATCATCCCCACAGTCAAACGAGTCGCGGAGATCGCTCTCTCCTAGACGACGAATGGTCAACTCCTCCGACATCAACGTTCGACTGGCCGCGCCATTGAATCTGGCAAGTCAAACAAGGCCTTCGTCGCCACGGGATCGGTTGTCCCCCACGTCGATAGTTCGGGCGAGTGTGCTTCAGCCTCATCATTTGCGATGACCCTCTCGACGGATGCAACGAGCTCGGGGACATGTGCAAAACTCTCCCGCCAATTGGGTTCTAGCTTCGTGAGCAATTCGGCAGCGGGACCATCACCGCGTGGTTGGTCGGCCCTGACCGCGATGGCTCGAGCGAACAGCTCGGTGGCATCGTTGTTCCAGCCGATGATCGCGTGCTGCAACGCTAACTGGAAGAGTTGAGACTGATCGCTCAAATCTGTGTGCCGGATGGCATCCAGCATATTCTTTCGAGATTTGTCAGGGTCTTCAAGCCGCCAATAAGCCTCAGCGAGATTCGAGTAGCACGTCAGCGCGTTTGCGCCCGACAACGAAAACCGAGAGACCATCGCCTCGAAAACATCGATCGCTTCCCGGACATCACCGAGACACATCAGCGAAGCGCCGATACTGTTCGAGAAGGCAGGTTGGTTCGGTCGATACATGTCGGCGTTTCGGTACGCTTTGAGCGCTTCGTCGAATTTTCCCTGGCGAAACTTTACGATTCCAATCAGCGCAAAAAGCTGTGCCTTCCCCGTAAAATCAGCATCATCCAACTCTCTGTTGAACTCTTTTAAAAGGCGAGCAGCGCCAAGAATATCCAATGGTTTGGACAGATTGTGCAGCGACGACGCGCACTGTTCGTGCAGTGCCATGGCCTTTGTCTTTGCGGCTGGCTGGTTCATCTTAGTCCAGCATGAGGATCTCATACGTTTCTGTCGAGTGCCACCCCGAAGGGTGGCGAGGTCTGGATGAGCTTTCGTCGATTTGCCTTCGCGCAAGGAGCGCTCAGGGCCCCCTTCGTCATTGGCATTCCTCGGGGTTGGTGGGCGATGCTCTTGCTGAACCAAAGCGTGCGGTCGATCCACCAAACTTGAACTTGGACAAGCTCCGAGATCCTCATTTCACACAAC
>JANNCG010000030.1:0-8028 GCA_031386385.1 Myxococcales bacterium | reverse complement strand
GCTCATCGGTGAGCAGCGCGCAGTCAGCGCAATGTGCGAGTCTCGATACGCGCGGAGCGAGACCGAATCCAAGGCGTGATTGACGAATTCTGAGTCAAGTAAGAGGGGAAGCACGCTGTGTCTTGGATTAACACATTTCGTAGTGTAAAGAACTGACCTCCAACTCCGTGGTTCGCAAACACAAGAGCGCCGCCGTGGCGCGCTCCATCTCACTCCTGGCCGCTACAGGCGCCACAGTCGCCTGGGTTTTGGGCGAGTTTCGTCCGCTCGCCGAGGTCATGGCCAAGCGCCACCTGATCGTTGAGCCTGCAAGCGCTCACTGGATCGACCCCCAAAGCCGCGCGCCACGTCGTGTATTTTTCTTGGCTCGCGAGTCAGCGCAAGGGTTGCGGGATCTCTACGTTGCCGAAGCGCGCACGGCGCCGGATGACCGAGTGATTGCGCTCAACGGGGTGTACAATCTCACGCAATCCCCTGCTGCAGACGAGTGTGAGCTGCATCTCGATCACTCTCTCACCTACGCAGCGATCGTGTCGCGGGTTGATGGCCGGGTAGACGCAATCACCGTTGTGGACACGCGAGGTGATCGGGGCGAGCTGCCGCCAGAGCTTGGTGCCCGAGTCCGGCTCGCGGTCAGCCGCGCGCAGCGAACAGGACGTCCCACCGGCTATGGGCTTGAGCGCTTCGATGTCGTGCGCAACGCACAGCTGGTCCACGTTGAGTTTGAAGGGACGACATTGCTTGCGCGTATCGAAAACCGCGCAAACGTCAGAATTGATCCCGAGCACCGGTGGGCGCTCGAGGGTCATGCAGAGCTGCTCCGTCATCGACCGCATGTGTCGGCGCAGATGGACGCGTGGGTTCCGTGGGCGGTCAATACGGTGAGGGCGGTGCCTTGGATTGGATCTGAGCCGATCGAGCTTCTTGAGAGCTTCGCGTTTGGGGCCGAACATCAGCTCGCCAGACTTCGCAGCGCGACGGTGGGTACTGGCTCGCGAGCGGACGACGCGCAGGACCTGCAAGATGTGCTCTCTGGCTCAAATTCTAGTGCCAATCGCAACCAGACGCTCGAGGGCCCCGTGCTCGACTGGCCCCCGCAGCCCATCACACCGATCGTGTTACCGGGGCTCGCGCGCGAAGGCGAGTGGTCTCCGCTTGTGCGTGATGGAGATCCATTCTCGCGCGCCAATCCCGGCACGCCCGCGCCGATGTACATCTCGTTTTTGCGCCCCGATCCTGAGCGCATGGACGGGCGAACATTCTTCGCGGTGTGGGACCCGCGGCAGATTGAGCTTCACGTTGTTCCGGGCAGTGAAGAGCCCATTGGCGCGACGGGCGAAACAGGGACCGGCGCGATCCCGCGCGATGAGCGCACCATGTCGCACTTGGTGGGTGGCTTCAACGGTGCCTTTCAAGCCATCCACGGGGAGTTTGGCGTGTACGCAGAGGGGACCGTACTTTTGCCAGCGAAGCCCTACGCTGCGACCGTGATGCTTCAGGCCGACGGCAACTTGGCGTTTGGAAGTTGGCCGCGCCGACTCAACCAGATCCCCGATGACATCGTTGAGTTTCGGCAAAACATGACCGCCATTGTAGACGAAGGGCAATACAACCCTTGGCGTCGTGGGTATTGGGGCGGGATTCACGGCCAGACGACGGACACACACACCACGCGCACCGCCATTTGCCTGACGCAAGACAACTACGTGATCTACGCGTGGGGCGATCACGTTGAGCCTGCGGTGTTTGGGCGCTCACTCATCGCTGCGCGCTGTCGCTACGCCGTACACCTGGACATGAATGGCTCGAATACAGGTTTTGACTTATATCGCGTGGCACCTCCGTCACAGCAGCCTCCCCTGGAGCATCCCTTGGTTGCGGGCTTCGAAGCAGAGGGAACCATCTCTGGTCTCCCGGGCGTGAACTTTCGCGTGCGCAAGCTAGTGAGACGCATGTCCCACAACATTCCGCGGTATGTGCGCAGAGATCCGCGAGACTTTTTCTACTTGATGCTTCGCAACGTTCTGCCCGGTGCCCCGACGCGTACCGTGATCGCTCCCGCGCTCGCAAGCGAAGGCACTTGGCACGTAAACGGCATGGGAAATCACCCGTTTCCTTGGCCAATGGCACGGACACGTTTGCGCCCCGATCCCGCTCTCCCGGATCGTGTCGTAAACCTGGTACGCGTTGATCCTCGGCGCGTGAATCTGGCTCCGCTCGACACGACAGAACCGTTGGTCGCGCGCTTCGTCGGCGGTGCAGTTCGACGCGGCAACACTGGGACGCGGCTCACGATGGTGCACTCCACGGCGGGTTTTCGTTGGTTCATCGGTCCTGACGGCGATGGGATTGCAGGCGAGCCGCTTCGCGCCGGGATGAGCCCACTGCGAGCGGTCGGCATCGATGCAGACGGGTATCTCGTCGTGGCGGCGACAGACCGCGCGACCCCTGACTTGCTGCAAAAAGCACTTGATCTTGCAGGTTGCGGCGCGACTCGTATGACCCTGAGTGACACCGTGCTCACGCTACCGAGCGGTCAGGGTGTCCTCGGAGAAACCGTCAGCGCGACGCAGGCGCCGGTCCTCGCGCTGGCTCTGCGACCGTGGCTTGGGGCTGTGCGGCGATTTGAAGAAGTGGTCCCCGTTTCACCCAACGTGTGGACGCCTCCCATGCAGCACCGCGTCCGCTACCAACACAACCCCGATCAAGAGGGAACCATCCGCGTCAACGTCCTCGGCGGCAGCCCGCTGGTGCTCCCGCTCCGCGGTTGGACTCCACCCGACGCTGGAACGCCCTAATTTTTTGCTGTAAATTTGCTAGCGAACACAGAATCTTCATCGCGCCGTCGTTTTTCGTGCGCCGGTGCTCATGAGCCCTCGTTCTTGAAGTGAAAGAAGGCTTTGCATGAATACATCAAACACACTCACTCGTCTCGCCCGCACCGTCACCACCGTCATCGCGGTCACAACCATCGCGCTCACACAGCCCACTGTTCGGACGGCGGAGGCTTGTGGTGGGTACGTTGAAATGCAGACGCCGGCAATGAAAGCGCGCCAGGTCACCCAATGGTACGCGACGGGACTCAATCAGCGAGCGATCCCAACACTCAACTATGTTCTCGCGGAGAACGCACAGTTTGTAACCACGCACTTTCCGAGTGGGTGCTGTCCGCCGCCGACCTACAGTCGCGCAACTTTTCTTTCGCAAATCCAGGCTGAGCCGCGACACTTTGAGCAGCTCGTTTCGCTGTATGCTTCCGAAGACGGCAGCTTTGCTGCAGAGGTTGTAGTGATGCACGGCCGGCAGCGGTTCAACGAATACTTGACCATCGCCGAGGGGGACGATGGGATTTTTCGAATCACTCACCTAAACGCCTCGCAAGCGCAGCGCAACGGCTAAACCCTACTCGCTCTGCGAGCGCAGCAGTCTCTCTACACTTGCATCAAGTTGGCTCTCAAGCAAAGCCAAGACGCTGTCGAGTTCAGAGCCCGTCGCGACCAGCTCAACGGCGAGTCGCTTGCGAGTCTGCGCCAAAACCTTCTCACGCGCGAGCGCGAGCCACCGAACGACCGTCGCGCGGTGCACCTGATACATCTGTGCCAACCGATCGAGCGAAACGCCCTGCAAATGATGCTGCCGAAGCAAATTTCTCTCCCGCACCTCAAGTCCGCTCACGGCCTCTTCGACCGCAGCTTTAAAAGCCAAGCGGGCGTTAGTTTTCAGCGACGCGAGCGCGGGATCATTTTTCGTCGACACCGCAAGCCAGTCACCGCCAGCTTCTGCAAGCGATTCACCAACCTCTGCAACATGCGACTCGCGAGCCCGTTGCGCGCGAAGAAGATCCACTGCGATTCGTGTCGCTGTCACGTACACAAGCCCTGCGAGCTTACCCTGACCCGCGTACGCTTCGATTCGAGCAGGCCCGTCGGGGTGTGGCAGCAGCAGACGCGCTCGCACCGCCTGGCGAACCTCATCAAGCATCGCGGCGTCAAGCTTCATGTGAGCGAGCTGCGCGTGCAATGGCGTGAGAAATTCCGTCTCAAACTTTGCCACCGCCACCGGGTCACCGCGCTGAAGCGATTGCACAAATTCGGTCTCTTCTTTGGGCGTCATCACCGATGCTCTCTCACAATTGTAGCCGAAAATGACCGCAAAACACCTAAGATAACCCACAGAACTGTGTCCGAATGTTTGCTAACCTTGCTACCCCTGTGACCGCATGTCCCGACGAATTTGTTCTTCTCGCGATGGCGTCCGGGACGCTCGCGATGGACCAATTTGCGTCCGTCGATGAGCACTTGGACCAGTGTGCTAGCTGCTCACAAATCATCGGGGCGCTAGGGGTTGAGCTTTCGGCTACGCTTCGTTCGGGGCTCGCGCACGAGCTTCGTGCGGGGTCAAAGTTGAAGAACTATCGCCTCGTTGCGCTGCTTGGCGAGGGCGCGCACGGGCAAGTTTGGCGCGCGATGGATGAGCGCTTGGACAGAGAAATTGCAGTGAAAATTCTGCACTCTGAGCTGCAACGCAACGTCCTGTTGCGAGAGCGTGCAGAGCGTGAAGCCCGAGCCCTCGCAAAGCTCTCGCATCCAAACGTGGTCACTGTGTACTCAGTCGAAGACACAGAAAACGTACTGTTTCTCACCATCGAGTTTGTTCGAGGACAGACCCTGCGTGAGTGGCTGCAAGCAACTCCGGCACCCTCACCACGCGCGGTGTATGGCGTCCTACTGGACGCTGCACGGGGACTGCAAGCCGCGCATCTGGCTGGGTTAGTGCATCGCGATTTTAAACCAGACAACGTGCTCGTTGGCGATGATGGGCGCACGCGAGTGACCGATTTTGGGCTCGCCAAAACGACGCTTGAACAGGATTCAGGCAGCGATTCAGCAAGTCTCGATGACTCACCTGCCTCTCTCACCCTCACCGGCTCAATTGTCGGAACCCCGGCCTACATGCCCCTGGAGCAGCTTCTCGGCAAAGTGGTTGATGCACGCGCGGACGTCTTCTCATTTGCTGTGACGTTGTGGGAGGCGCTCTTTAAGACTCGACCCTTCGTTGGAGAAACTGTCGGACATCTTCGGGCAGCGCTGTCGGGCGAGCCAATCATCGTCAACAGTACGGTGCCCAAACTTCTGCAGCAAACGCTGCTTCGATCGCTGCAAGCAGATCCTGCGAAACGTCCGGCAGACATGACCCCGATCGTTGTTGCGCTAGAGCAGGCGCTGTCGCCACGATCTCACGCCACGATCCTCTCGGTGAGCGCAGCGGCGATTGGCGTGCTCGCGATCGCGGGGTTTGCATTCGCGATGCACGCAAGCCGCGCAACCAAGGCGCCTTGTCAAAGCGACGGTGCCTCACCACTTCTTTCTGTCCAAGTCCGGCGGGACATTGAACGAACGATCCAATTGTTGCCACGCTCTCAGCAACCACAGCTGCGACTGCGCGTCGAGGCACTTGGCGTCTATCAGCAGCAATTGAACTCTGAGAGCTTGCGCAACTGTCGGGCCACGTTTGTCACGCATTCACAGTCGATGCAGGCGCTCGATCTACGGGGAGCATGTCTTCGCCGGGTTGAGATGACCTACGCGCGAACCGTCACGACGCTTCGAACGAGCGAGTACGCTGTTGCGGCACGTGCCCTCGCGCTTATCGATGAGCTTCCCTCAGCTGATGAATGCGCCGATGCCACAAGGCTGTCGACCTCGTTAGGACTGCCAACGGACCAGGCCGCCCGCGCGTTGGTCGCCCGGATCGAGGATGACGCTTCTGCGGTAGATCCCTTGATGACCGCAGGTCAGTTTGCTGCGGCGGTGAGCCGATCCGGCGAGCTCCTTGAGCGAGCAGACACTGCTCACTGGGCAACACTTCAGGCTCGGATGCAACGGTTGCACGCGCAAGCGCTTCAGCGGGCGGGGCAATTTGTACTCGCCGCCCAACAGGCCCGCGCAGCGGTGTTGATCGCCGAACGGGTGAGAGACGATCGTACTGCCGCAGCGGCTTGGTTGATCTATCTCGCGGCACTTGGAGCCCAAGGTCAGTGGGATCAGTCGCTTGCCTCGATGGACCTAGCCGACGCAGCGATTCGTCGATGGCAAGACCCTCGGATGCTCAGCACGTTGGCGATGATCAAGGGACTGGCGTTGACAAACGCCGGCGATCTCGATGCTGCCGAAGCTGCGCTCAACATGGCGCTGAACGAGCGCGAGCGAACCTCGCAGCCCCTCAGTCCTGTCCTCTCCGCGCTTGGAAACCTCGCCCGCGCACGAGGAAGGTATGATCAGGCGTTGCTTCACCATCAGCGTGCGTTAGCACTTGATCGGATTCGGCTCGGCGATGCGCACCCAGATGTCGCAGAGGATCGCCACAACATCGGCGGCGACTTGCGTCGTCTTCGTCGCTATCCCGAGGCACGAGAGCAGTATCTCTTGGCGCTGCAGATCACACGAGACTCGATTGGAGCCGGCGCAGCGCAGACCGGATTGACTGAAAATAGTCTAGGCTTGCTGGGTCTTGAGAGCGATTCGCTTGCTGATGCCGCCGGTCGCTTTGAGAGAGCGAGAGAGATTTTACAGCGTCTTCAACACCCAGAGCTATCGCTGGTGCTCGCAAACTCTGCGCTTGTCGCGATCGCGCAGGGCAACCCAGCGCAGGCGGTTCGACTGTCAACCGACGCGCTCGCGTTAGAGCAAAGAGCCCAACCTGGATCGCCTCTGCGCGATGCGCGAATCAGCAAAGTTCTTGGCAAGGCGCTACTTGCCCAGCACGAACCTGCGCAAGCGCGGGTCCATCTGCTTCGCGCGATCGCACTTTGTAGTGCGCCGGGATTGCAAAATGTTAGGGATTTTGCAGACATTTTGGAAGAGGCTCGCTTGCTCCTTCCGCCCGATCAACCCACCGCTACGCGGAGCGTACGAGCTCCGGAGCTAACCGTGCGGCGTGGCGCCTCCATCACCACAGATGCACCGCCGACGGCCGCTGAGACTCCTGCTTCCAGCAGTCCGACACAACAGGTGGCTGCGCGTGCAGAATCTGCACCGGACGCGGGAAGCCATCGGCTCTCAGTGCCTGTCCAACAACCCCCAGTGATCAGCGGCTCTGGTGGATATCTGCCTGCACAGCAGTGGCGGTCTGAGTAGAATACGGTCGAACGACTCGGAGCAGCAGCTCTCGGAGCACCAAATGATGCAAACAGACGAAAAAACATCCCGACTCACGCAGAGTCCCGTGAGGTTGATGCGGCAAGCGCTTGGATCCCCGACGAAGATCGTTGGAAAGTTCGGCAGAGTTGCAGAAGTCATCCGCAACTACAGCAAGCCCGAGATCATCGAGAAAAAGCTCGATCGGCTCATCCTTCGAGGTCACATTGAGACCGCCCCGACACGGATCCAACTCGCGATCGGGGCCTATGACATGCTCCGATTTTGGATCTCTCCCGCAGCGGCGGATTATTACGCGTCGAAAAATATCTCGTACGCTTTTCACCAAGTGCTCAGGCTGCTTGATGAGCCGGCTTCGCTGACAGACCCGATCGGGTTTTTCTCGACCAAGGATGGGATCATCGGGCACGTGATGCAGGTGGTCCACGCCAACCCGGTGTACGACCTTCAGCTGCTGGACCTGTACGAAGACGGTCTTGACGAACTGGATCGAGAGCTTGAGCAAATGATCGACGGAACACACCCCCGCTCGCAGAGCATCGGCGCCATCGTTGAGGAGCCGACGTATCACGGCGATTTGCTTGGTTACCTTCGCGCGTGGAGGTCCGATCCCATGACTCCGTCTTTGCTGCGGAGCAACGTCTCTAACAAGCCTGAGTTTGTCATGCTTGAGAAGACGTTTGGATCACTCACCCACTCAATGGCGTACTTTTGTCAGATGCCGACGACGATTCTCAGTGCGTTGAGTCACTCACAGAAGGTCACTCGCTTTCCGATGGAGGCAGCGCAGCGAGCACAAGCGAACGTTGCGCGCTGGCGTGAGGCGACCGCCACCCAGAGAGCCAGCGTCGAGCACCCGAGCTGACTCTGT
>JANNCG010000015.1:0-5081 GCA_031386385.1 Myxococcales bacterium | reverse complement strand
GCGATGCCCGCCGCCCCGCTTTGCTTGATCGCAGGAAGCAGTTGGTTCTCAGCGTTGCAGTGTGCTGCGTTGTACCGTGTCATCACAACATCCCAAGGGTTTTGTGCGAGCGCCGAGATCGCAAGCGACCGAAGGTGTGTTGAGAATCCGTGAGCGGCAATCTTTCCATCGCGCTTGAGATCCTCCAGAACCGCGAAGGTGTCGTCCGTCAGCCGGGCGGGCGATCGCGCCCAAAAGAGCAAGAAGACTCCTAAGCGCTCGACCCGTAGCAAGCGAAGTGCACGGTCGACGTCTGCGCGGATGGACGCGGCGTCTGCGTGATAGCTTCCAGCCAGCACATGCAGAGCGTGTTTCTTAGGAGAATTGCGGATAAACCGCGTGAGGTTGCGATGGCGTGGCTCCCAAAAAAAAGAATTCACTCCGCGCTCACGGGCCTCGACAAAAGCGCCCTCGGGCGCCTCGCTCACACCGGAAAATGCGATGGGAGAAAGAGACAGACCCGTTCGACCAAAAGCGCGGTGCGTTTGCGTCGGATACGGCAAGAATGTTCGCTGAGATTGGATCTCAACAGCGGCCTTTGGCATCACCTCAACCCCGAGCCGTTGACGCTGCTCGTCGGCGAGAGTCAAGCCCACGGTCGCGACGCTCTCGCGCAATGACTCGAGATTGGCTAGGGATTTCAAAACCGGTACCGGATCTTCGGCGCAACGCAGCACCCAAGACAACGCCACGCACTTCGCGTTATCAGCGATCTTGTCGTCTCGGAGGAGGGATTCGACCCGAGGCCCAACGGACAGATCTTCGTCTAGTGCTTGGACGACCGCCGCACGAACCATCAAGCTTGAGTCCGTCGATGCGTGCACTAGCGCGTTGAGAATCAACGGCTCGCCAGCGTCGCTCAGGCGGACACCCCTCGCTCGAATCCACGGATCTTCATCGACCCTTGCAAGCCCTGCTACTTCAGCGAGCCACGTAGGATCCGCTGCTGATTTTTCAGCACAAACACGATCGATCAAGATTCGTCGCACGATCGGATCGGGCTCGTCTGTCAGCAACTCGCGTGCCTGTTCGGCAGAGACAACCGCTCCACGAATCCACGGGTCGCGTGAGCACGACGCCGACAAACGCTCGGCATCCGTGAGCGAGCCTGCAGCGCGGAGCGCCGAAAGCGCGGTGCCAGACACGAAGGGATGCGGGTCACCGGCAGCTGCGTGAAGCACAGCGAAGTCTTGCATAAACGCCGCCCATTGGATCAACTCAAGCCTCGCCGCCGGGGTTAGATCTCTCAGCGAGATCGCCCGCAACGCCGCCTCAACCCGAGGACCTGAGAGCTGCACGAGCGCACCGAGGGCAGCTTCGCGCACCGAAGAGTCGACATCATGAAGAAGCAATATTGCTAGATCCTCGGCCCCGGGCGCCTCTGCGTCTAACAACGGAATCGCGAACGCAACTGCAGCCCGAACTCGCGGATCCTTATCACCTCCGCGGGCGAGAATCTTGTCTGCAAGCTCTGTGCGACCATTCGACGCACACAGTTGAATGGCCCAGACGGCGACTCCCGAAAGCTTGGTTTCAATCGCCGAGATGGCAACTTCGAGCGCCGCGTTCGCGCTCATTCGCAAAACTTTTCGGGCCGCTGCCGCCGCGTGCGGAACCCTCGGCACATCCAACCAACACGCCACACCGGCGAGCGCCACCCGATCCTCAGACCGTGAAAGCCCCTCAATCGCTAGGCGTCGCAGCGGTTCATGTGACTCGCCAAGCATCGCGATCAGCCGCTCGGGCGGCGGAGTTTTGGCGAGCACTTTTGCTGTCATCACCGCAGGATCGTCGTCGTACCAGGGGTCATTGTCGTCGCCAACATGATCGCCCTTTACCTGAAGAGTTGGTGCCTGAAGCGCCCAGCGAGACTCTAAGAAAATGACCGCTCGCTTTGCTGCAGGGGTGCTCAACGACTCTGCAATCACTCGATCCCGAACGCCCTCCGACGCGCGGCCGAGCGACTCAAGCATCATCACAGCTGCGTGCCGAACTCGCCAAAAAGGCTCTTCAAGGACCGACATAAGCGTCGGTACCGCGTCAAATCCCGCGAGGGCTGCGTACGCAAAAACACACGTTCGACGGACGGTCCAGTTCTCATCCGTGAGCGCCAATTCAGCAAGCGCCGAGCATACCTCCACCGCGCCACAACGAGCAATGCTACGGGCAGCCGCGTCGCGAACCAGCGGCGAAGGGTCGCGCAGGGCGTCTCGCAGCATGCCGCCAACGCCAGGGTCTTCGAAGCGACCCAGCGCTTCAGCCGCGGCGACGCGAACCACAGCGGTCCGGTCAAACAGGACCACCGCACGCAGCGCAAAGGCGGACGCCGCGGTCCGTGGGCTATTGCGAACAGCGTCCATTCGCTTCGCAGCAGAGGGATCGAACATGGCTGAGAGACAGCCCGCGTCGATATGAGTTGAACTATTCATTATCAGACTCCTCGTCGGTGTCGCTCTGCGTTTTGCGCCCACTTTTTCTATCAGAGCTTTGAAGCTTCTTTGTTAACGCCTTGCGCACGCTGAGCCGAACTTCTTCGGCGGATTCGGTGAGTGACTCGGGAAGCCAAAAGAAAAGCACGCGCCCCTGCGCGCAGACAAAATCCCTGACAAAAACCTCACCGTCCATCTCCGCTCGCGGCTGATCAATTTTTAGCACCTTGCGGTGAAGCGACGGCAGTGGCGAGCCTTTCGCGTGGGCGGTCACGTTGATCAAGCGCTCAGAGAGCGTCTTCATCGAGCCCACTTGGTCGCCGTCGACCCGCTGCGCGCGAGCGGTCGCCTCACGAAGTTTTTCGTCGTTTGGAGCTTTCGCAAGCTCCGCAAGAAGCTCACTCGAAGTTCGAGAATCGGTCATTGTTGCGTCCTTCGCTTAGTCACGCGACCCAATTGATAACAAGCAGCGACAGCGTTATTGAATACGCATCGTCGCGTTTGTGGTAGCCGTCATTTGAAACAGATTGCTTGAACCAGGCTGATAAATTCCGACCCAAACCGCGTAGGTCCCAGCCGCGGCGCCCGGGACGGTCACAAGCGGATTGCGATTGGATGAGCCCCAGCTATCGTCATCGCAGCTGACAGTCCCGTCGGGTGCCCGAACCAGCAGGGTGGTGTCCGACGCGCTCGCCACGAAGAACCGGAGTAACGGGGCTTGAGCATCGAGCACGACGTTGTAAGTCGGCGCCTCATAAATGTGTCCACGACAGTTTCCGTCGAGCTCCGCGGCTCTAAGCGAGCCGCCTGTGCGTGCGCGTGCTCTCACAGTGTTGGGTCGCCGAACGCTGAGTCTCAGCGAGCTTCCCGTGGGGCGCATCTGCGCGTATTGATCAAGCCGCGCGTGGGCTGAAGGCGGAGTCACTGGGCGGTTGTTGGCGTTCCATGGAGAAGTGCCCGTGTTCGGATTGGGTTGGCCTGTGTGCTGGATCACCACTTGCGTGCCACTTGGTGCCGCTCGATAGTTGCTCGCGTCGGTGGCCTGATTTCCTGAGAACACAAGCTCGTACGCTGGATGCGCAGACTCTACGTAGCTCCCAATAAAGATATTGTACGTGCCGGGGCCAAACGCACCCGCGATCTTCGCCTGGTTGCTACCCCCGCCGTCGTCGTCACAACGTACGCCGCCAGGGCCAACGATCGCCATCGTGACGTCAGCGCCGCCGGCGGCAACCGTGAAAAGCTGCAAGTACGGCATGGCTGCGCGAACAACGATCTGGTGCTGCGCCTGCACGGGAAAGTGCCCTGCACAGTCCTCTCCGACTTGTGAGTGGTCCACCGGTCCGCCCGCGAGCCCAGTAAATATCCCGGGGTCTGGCCTAAAACCCGGCTGTAGTTGTGGGCGAACCGCTTGCGCGGCGGCCGGCGAGCCGAGAAGAAGCGCCGATCCTGCGATCAACGTCTGAACACAACGAGAGACTCGAAATACCATCACTGTTAGTGCTCAATTGTACAGTGACAGAAGCGTTCTGCAAAACGATCTTGCAGTGAAAACGCTCAGAGCGAAGCGGGACAGAGCTGCGGATTAAAGGCGAGTCCACCCTGCACGGCCACAGGCATCGTGTCGTCGTCAATCGACAGCACAAACGCTACGATTTGGCGTACCTGTGCGTCACGCGCAGCGCCCACTGCCGTGAGAAAGTTGGCAGAGTGTGCTTGGTAGTGTGCCTGAAACAACGAATCGAAGAGCTCTTCGAGGGTACGTGCATTTCCTGCGTGAAAGTACGGCGCGCCCAGGCCCATGCCTGTGACGCCGGCTGGGCTAAACCCAGTGAGTCCTTGTGCAGGAGTGACCATTCCCATACCCGCGGTGAAGTTCTGACGAACCTCACGAACTGTCACGCCCATCGGTGCGATGCTCGATGGAATATTGCTTCCCATCGGAGCTGCGCCAATCGTGCCGACTGCGCGAAGAACACAGTTAATCTGATCGTTGGCTCCCACCACTGCCGGATCGGCGTTAGTAAATCGCAGCGCTGCTGCGCCCATTGCGCTCGGAGGGTTCAGCGCGGCGAGTCCGCCCGCAAAGCCGTTGTACATGGTCGTTCTCAGAGCGCCTGCGGCTGCGTTGGTTCGTGCGCCCGGTGTCCAGAATCGACGTGAGATTGTCCAGAGAGCACCACCGTGACATGCGCCACAGTTGTTGGTCTCGAAGAGGGTTCGACCTGCCATCACGTCTGCGGCAGCCAGTCCAACAGGGCGACGGGGTGCGCGAATCGTTTTGATGTATTCGTCCACCTCGTTCCAATCTTGGAGTGCGCTTGTTGCAGTTCCCATCACGAGCGCAGGAACGCCGGTGAGAATCTCCTTGGTAGAGCCGTTCAGCCCAGCTTGTGGTGTCGCGGTAGCGACCTGCATACCGGTTGCCGCCGTGCCGTCAAAGATGATTCGATCATCTGCTGATACTGGAGCCCCAACGCGAGCAACGAGAGCGCCCACACCACCAGAGTTGCCTCGGGTGTTGAGCTCGAAGTCATGAACCTCGTCAAAGATGGCAGTCCAGTTGAGCAATCGCTGCTCTGTCCCGTCTGGGCTAAAAGTTGCGTCGAGGGC
>JANNCG010000004.1:0-6750 GCA_031386385.1 Myxococcales bacterium | reverse complement strand
CGCTGATGACGATCGTGCCCATCGAAAAGGGGGGGCTGCCGTCGTGCACTCGATTTCACGTCCGTGAGCGCTTCGCAAAGCACACGCTGGTAGAGTGCTATCCCGAGACGGGTCGACAACATCAAATTCGACTGCACCTTGCGACCTACGGCTACCCCATCGTAGGGGACAAATTGTACGCCCACTCACCCGAGTACTTCGTCGCCGCGCTTGAGAACCTGCTGACCGACGAAATGCGTGCTAATTTACAGATTATGCGACATGCTCTCCATGCTCACAGCATCAGCTTTGAGCACCCCCGCACGGGCAAACGCATGACTCTGTCGGCCCCACTGACGGATGATCTTGCGAGTTTTTTACGTACAAAATGTGCAGAGCTAGGCTAAAGCCGTCGGAGTCTCATTAACTATGATTTTCATCTCTCTGAAGACCCCCAGTCGCCCACTCTTTCGAATTGCGTCCGTCGTTGCTTTTTGTGGCCTGATGGTCGCCTCCACAAGCTGCGTTTCGCGACCGCAAATTCGTCCCAGCTCGCCGTTTACCTCAGCGATGGCTCGGGATTTCGACGACTCTGTGGACTACGTTTTTAACCTCGAAGATATCGGCGGCCACCAAGCCGCTGAGATTCAGCGACAGCTCGACTCGCTCGCTCGAACCAGTGACGTGATTGCGCTCGCCAGAATTGAGACGGTGACCGTTAGTCAAGACACCGACGGGCAGCAAAACTACCGCCTGATCGCGCACGTGACCGAGAGCCTGAAGGGCGTTGTGCCAGAGGACAATCGCATCGCCATTCGTGCGAGCCAAGGCCAGCCCGGATACAACACGGTGTCCGGGCGGCAGGATCGCCTTCAAGCCGGCAACTGGGTGCTCTTTGTAAAGTGGTACACCGATGGCGCCAACGAAGTCCGAGCGCACTGGCATCTATCACCACAGAGCGAGGGGCTTCTCGCACGTGTGCGCGACGCAGCTGGTATCAGCTCACCAACACAAGGGAATTTTCGCGTGGTTCGCACCGAGCGCAATCCGCCATTGCGCACAACCGAGGACGAAGACACCTCAGGCACAAGCAACGGAACAACCCCGACCCAGACCCCAACCCCAACGCCACCTCGCTAGCTCAGCAAAGACCCGCGCGAGTTAGACCAGCGACTGGGATCGGCGCGCGAGGTAGCTCTGCCACTCGACCACTCGCAAATCGCTCAACGAGAGCTTAGTGATCGCCTCAACGACGGCCCTTGCGAGCTGCATATTGGTGAGCAAGGGGACGTTAAGATCCACCGCGCGGCGGCGAATAAAGTACCCGTCAGGTCGTCCATCCCTGTCATAAGACCGTGGGATATTGATGACCAAATCAATCAGACTCTTGTTCAACAGCTCAACGGCACTGGGAGATTTATCGTCGCTGTTTTTGTAGGCGATCTCAATGGGAAGTCCTTGCTCTCGGAGCACTTCGTAGGTCCCGGGCGTTGCATACAGCTTGAGGCCCTTGGCTGCCAACGCATGCGCTTCATCCAGAAAGCGTGTCTTCTCGGCGACGGGTCCAAGAGAGAGAAGCACTCCCTTGGACGGGATCTTAAATCCTGTGGCGATGAGGGCCTTGAGAAGCGCTTCGTTGAGGTCGTCGCCAAAACACGCCACCTCCCCCGTGGAGGCCATCTCGACTCCCAACGTTGGGTCTGCGCCGGCCAGTCGTGAGAACGAAAACTGCGCGGCTTTTACGGCCACGTAGTCCAAATCGAGCGCCCGGTTTTGCACTGGCCCCCGCACGCCAAGCATCAATCGAGTCGCCTCGCGAATGAAGTTGTTGCCCGTCACTTTTGACACAAACGGAAACGAGCGTGACGCTCGAAGATTGCACTCAATCACCTTGACGTCATTGTGGCGAGCCAGAAACTGCATGTTGAATGGTCCGGTAATTTTCAGGGCCATTGCCACGTCCGTAGCGATCCGCTTAATCCGTCGGATCGTCTCGATATACAGCTTCTGCGGTGGCAACACGAGGGTGGCGTCGCCAGAGTGAACGCCTGCATTTTCGATATGCTCAGACATCGACCAGAGGACAATTTCGCCCTCTGATGCGACCGCGTCGATCTCGATCTCCTTCGAGTTAATCTCGAATTTGGTGATCACCACTGGATGCTCTGGCTACACCTCTGCTGCCCGAGTGAGATAGTTGCGCAAGTGCCCCCGCTCGTGCGCCACAGTCATAGCTGCGCCAGACAAAACGTAGGATGGCCGTACCAACACCGGAAAGCCGCCTAGCTCTTCAGCCATCTTTTCGGCGTCGTCGAGGTGTCCCGTGCTCGTCCACTTGGGCTGGTCGATCTTCAGCGAGTCCAAAAGCTCGCTAAACTTCGCGCGATCTTCGGCGCGGTCGATACTCTCGGGACTGGTTCCGAGAATTTTTACGCCCTCGCGATGCAGCCCGATCGCGATGTTGTTGGCGACCTGACCACCCATGGAGACAATGACACCGTAGGGGCGCTCGCGCTCCCACAGCTCAAGGACGGTCTCCAGCGTGATCTCGTCAAATACCAGCGAGTCCGAGACGTCGTAGTCCGTGCTTACCGTCTCGGGGTTGTAGTTAAGAACGATGGTCTCGTATCCCAACTCTCTCGCCGCGCGGACAGCGTTGACGCAGCACCAATCGAACTCGACCGAGCTCCCAATGCGATACGCACCAGAGCCGAGCACGAGGACCTTCTTTCGCCATGAAGGCGAAACGTCATCTTCTTGGGCGTTGTATGTGAGGTATAGATAGTTCGTCTCTGCTGGATATTCAGCGGCCAGCGTGTCGATCTGTGCAACTCGTGGACGAATCCCAAACTTGCGCCGAAGTCCTCGAATCGCGCTCTCGGGTTGCTTGGTGCGCTTGGCGATTCCACGGTCAGAGTATCCGTGTTTTTTCGCCTCAAGGAGCAGCGTCTCGTCCGGGCCATTCGGTTGCTGTTCAAGCTGCTGACCCACGTGGATCGTGCTCGCGATCTCGTGCAGAAAGAACCGATCAATTTTAGATTGCGCGTGGACCTCATCAACGCTCAGTCCGTCGTAGAGGGCCTTCGCGACAGCAAACATTCTGCGCGGAGATGGCTCGCGCAGCTCTTTTTTCACATCCGGAAAATGAAACTTATGCGGGTCCAGACCGTCCGCCCCGACGTCGATCATTCGCAAGGCTTTTTGCAGGGCTTCGGAGAAGGTCTTTCCGATAGACATCGCCTCTCCGACGGACTTCATCTCTGAGCCAATCCGCGTCTCGACCCCAGTGAATTTCTCCAAATCCCAGCGAGGAACCTTGCACACCACGTAGTCGAGTGCCGGCTCAAAAAACGCGCTCGTTCGGCGCGTAATCGAGTTTGGCAGGTCGGGAAGCGTATACCCCAGAGCGATCTTCGCAGCGACGTAGGCGAGCGGATAACCTGTCGCCTTCGACGCCAACGCGCTTGATCGGGATAGTCGCGCGTTCACTTCGATCACGCGATAATCGAGCGAGTGAGGATCAAGGGCGTACTGAATATTGCACTCCCCGACGATCCCGAGGTGCCGGATGGTCTTGATCGCGAGCGTGCGCAGAAGCTGATACTCTGCGTTGTTCAGGGTCTGAGACGGTGCAACGACAATGGACTCTCCTGTGTGAATACCCAGGGGATCAACGTTCTCCATGTTGCACACCGTGATGCAATTATCACGGGCGTCACGCACCACTTCGTACTCGATCTCTTTCCACCCACGCAGTGACTCTTCGACAAGTACTTGCGCGAGGCCGGCTGCAAACAGACGCGGGAGCGCAAGCTCGATCTCCTCGTTGGTGTCGCATATTCTCGAGCCCTTACCACCGAGCGCATACGCCGCACGCAAGATCACAGGTAGGCCGATTTCTTTGACCGCTTCGCGCACCTCTTGCTCTGAATCGCAAGCTCGGGCTCTCGCGGTTTTCACACCGATCTCGTCTAAACGAGCGACGAATCGCCTGCGATCTTCAGTGTCCCGAACCACCTCGACGGGTGTCCCAAGCACACGAACCCCGTACTTCTGAAAGACGCCCGCAGCATCTAACGCTACGCCACAATTCAGCGCTGTCTGCCCGCCAAACGAGAGCGTGATCGCATCCACCTCTTCGCGAACCATGATCTGTTCGACGAAGTACGGATCAACAGGATGAAAGTACACTTTGTCGGCGAGGACATCGGACGTCTGAATGGTCGCGATGTTGGGGTTCACCAAGACGGTGTAAATTCCCTCTTCTTTGAGCGCTTTGATAGCCTGGGAGCCGGAGTAATCGAACTCTCCAGCTTCGCCAATTTTAAGCGCACCCGATCCGAGAACCAAAACACGGCGTGGTTTTTTTGGAAGATACTGACCAAACATGTTTGCTTCTCCTAAACTCTCGTGCTGCCAACAAGCCGCAAAAAATCATCAAACAAAAACGCTGCATCTTCGGGTCCAGGTGCCGCTTCGGGATGAAACTGCACGCTGGCCCACGGCTTAGATCGACAACGGATGCCTTCGTTTGAGCCATCATTCACGTTCACAAACCAGGGCTCCCACTCACCGGGAAGCGAGTCGTCTCGAACGACAAAACCGTGATTTTGCGACGTGATGTAGCAGCGCCGTGTCAGCAGATCTTGCACAGGTTGGTTTTGCGAACGGTGCCCGTACTTCAGCTTCACCGTATCACCGCCCGCAGCGAGTCCAAGCAGTTGATTGCCCATACAAACGCCAAAGACCGGCTTGCCGCTCGGAAAAATCACGCTCTTGATCGTCTCAACTGTCGCGAGCATGTCCTTTGGATCGCCTGGCCCATTCGAGAGCATCACCCCGTCACACTCACGAACATACGGTCGCAGGTCATGATGAAACGGCACCCGAATCACCGTGACACCTCGGCTGACCAACGAGCGCACAATCGAGTCCTTCGCGCCCGTGTCGACCAAGAGAATTTTCAGCGCTCCGCCTTCGTACCGAACGGGCTCACGCACCGCGACTGCAGCGCACACGTCCTTCATCACCACAGAGTCAATCTCTGGACCACTCCGTGAGGGCGTGCGCGAGTGCTCGTTGAGCAAAAACCCGTTCATCGTCCCACGCTCTCGAAGCTTGCGCGTCAGCGCCCGAGTGTCCACTCCCTGAATCGCCGGGACCCCTTCGCTTGCCAACCACTCGCCAAGCGAGCGAACATTTTCCCAGTGCGAAGGATGCTCGCTGTGTCGAAGCACTACAAGGCCCTGGAGCTGGATTTTTCCACTCTCAAACCCATCTTTAAGCTCCGCCAACGGCTCTTTTTTTCGAGGCGCTGGGACACCGTAGTTTCCCTGCAACGGGTACGTGAGGACCAAGATTTGGCCGCGATAGCTCGGATCAGTGAGCGTCTCGACGTACCCCGACATTCCGGTATTGAAAACGACTTCTCCGCTGACCTCGCGGTCCGCTCCAAACGCTTGTCCGACCAACACGGTGTCGTCTTCAAGCACTAACTTTCTTTGTTGCATCCGCGCTCTCTCGCGGGTGACCTAACACAGTTTTCGTTCTTCACGAAAGGAAGTGTTCGCTCTTTTTGCCTCGTCGCAAAAGCGCCGCTAGCGCTCAACGGGTGTGATCAGCGCGCTGACGAGCCGCCCATTGTCAACGAGGGTTTGACTCTCCGTTGAAACGCTCAATTTTCGAGCAGTTAATTGCACGCCGACGTCACAATCAAACGGGGCCTTCGTCGCGGCTGCGTTTGAGAAGCCAATGTGTAGTTTAAGTCCCGGCAACAGGGTGTCATGACCGGAATTTCCCAGCTCCACCATCGCGAGTGGGTTCGTTGGAATCGACGCGAATCCCACCCGTCCGGCGAAGCGATGCGCCGCCAGGTAGCGCTCAAACGACAGCTGAATTTCAGCCGAATCACACTCGAAGCTCTGGACGAGTCCATTCTTAAAGGCAACGCGCAGCGGCGCACGTCTAAGCGTTGTGCCTGACCATTTGCACTCATGCCCTTGAAGAATGCGGTCTGTCACAAAAATGCCATTCACACTTGCCGGAAAGAAGTACACAAATCCGCTCGGGAGATTGTCCCAGTTGCCTGGTTCAGGGCAGCCATGATCTTTGCACACCGGGTACTCAGCTCCGAGAGTCAATTCTAGCGCCGTCCCGGCATCGCTCTTGACGCTCACTCGCCGACTCGCCTTCAAGATCGCGCCTACCCGATCATTGATATTCTTCAGCAACGCTGGCTCGGTTCGAATCGACGTGGCGAACACCTTGAGCGCTGTATTGGGCAGATGCAAATGTCTTGTCCGCAGCTCGTCCGCGATGCGCACCACCGTGGTAGAGAGCGCCTGCGCGACGTTGCCCTCGGCGATCATTAAGCTCGCGTTCGCGTTTTGCAAAAGCTCTCGTAGCTTCTCTTTCGCCTTGGTTGTATCGAGGTCCTTCAGCGCGCTCATCGACTCAAGTCGCACAATCGCACCCGTGGCCCGAAGTGCCGCGACGACAAGGCTGACCACTTCCGCAGGTCCCGCGTCGAGCAAAACAATACGCTCGCCCGATTTGGCACGCAGACACTCTCGCGCGAGAACTTCCGCGCCGCGGGCAGCCTGGGTGGTTGTGTCTGTGAGATCAGCCAAGTCGAGACGATTCTATTTATCACAGCCTACTAGGAGAGATAACGGCTTAATTGTCCGAAACTTTCTCCAACATGCGCGTACACTTTATACATCACTGTGCTGAATTCTACCCCTCGATTTATTGCCGCCTGCCGTCGCGAAG
>JANNCG010001420.1:0-2030 GCA_031386385.1 Myxococcales bacterium | reverse complement strand
TGCAACGTCTACTTTTACCAGGTGGGCGAGACCGTCAACGTGGATCGCATTGGGCGTGCCGCTCTGGACTTTGGATTTGGTCGACGAAGCGGCGTTGGAATCAACAGTGAAGCCTCGGGATTTATCCCTTCGGAGGACTGGTTTAGGCGTGTCTTCGGTGGATTTCGGCGAGGATTTGCTCTCAATACCGCGATCGGTCAGCAGAGCACTCGCTCCACCGTGCTGCAGCTCGCGCTTGGTTACGCCGCGCTCGCAAACGGAGGGACGTTGTATGTTCCACAGTTGATCGAGCGGGTCACAGCGCCAGATGGAACGACGGTGCAAGAGTTTCCTCCGACGATCCGTCGCCGGACTCAGGTAGCGGACTCTCACCTGGCGATGATCAATCGCGCATTGCGTGGCGTCGTCAGCGATGTGCACGGCACCGCCCATCTGATTGAAATGCCAGAGGTGACGATCGCTGGAAAGACCGGAACCGCCCAGGCCTCCGATGTCTTTCGAGAGGGCGATGACCCTCGGCTTCGTTTGGATCACGCATGGTTTGCTGGGTTCGCTCCCGCAGAAAATCCTGAAATCGCCGTGGTTGTGTTGGTCGAGCACGGCGGGTTCGGCGGTCCTGAGGCGGCGCCGGTCGCAGCACAAATTGTTCGAGAGTATTTCACGCGTCTTCGCCAGGGACCTCCGATCGCTTCGGTGGCTCGGGCAACGGCACGCGCACAAAGAGAGCGAGCGCTGCAGTGGCACGTTCGCCATCCCCCAGCCCAGCCCCGGAGGCATCACTAGACAATGGCACTCGAACGTGGAATCCGTGAGCAATTTGACTGGGGACTATTTGTTTGTGTCTGCGTCATCGCGACCCTCGGTGTGGTCAATCTGTACTCTGCGACCAGCTCACTCGCGGGCGCCCGTGGCGACCTCTACGTGCAGCAGATCTATTGGCTCGCAGTGGGCGCCGGGGTCGCCACGATCGTCGCGGCGATCGACTATAAGCACTATGATCGGTATGCCTATGTTGGCTACGTCGTCAGCTTGTTCGCGTTGGTCGCAGTGTTTGTACTCGGCAAGAGCATTCGCGGGACACACCGGTGGATTCAAATTGGAAGCTTTCAATTTCAGCCATCGGAGTTTGTAAAGATCACAACGGCCATCGCAATCGCGAAGCGCCTGAGTCTAGAGACTCGAATCGAGCGCTGGACGCTGAGGGATTTGATGATTCCGGCGGGGCTGATTGCGGTTCCGTTGTTGTTGGTGCTGGCGCAGCCGGACCTGGGTACCGCCATGATCGTCGCGCTCGTCGCAGGATCCACGCTGGGTCTGGCCCGGATCGAACGGCGGACGTTTCTCATTTTGACAAGCGCCGCAGCGATCGGGATTCCGCTGATGTGGAAGTTTGGTCTCAAGGGGTATCAAAAAGAGAGACTCACGAGCTTCATCGATGCCGAGAAGCACAAGCTCGACAGCGCGTATCAAGCGGTCCAATCGGTGATTGCGATTGGCTCGGGGCGAATATTTGGTCAGGGTTTTATGAAGGGAACGCAGAATCAGCGGCATTTTATCCCCGACCCCTTCACCGATTTTCCCCTCGCCGTTTGGGCCCAAGAGTGGGGCCTCGTTGGGGTGACGTTGCTGCTGGGTTGCTATCTGTTTTTGATCCTCTGGGCGCTCAATATCGCCTCGACCGCGAAAGATCGCTTCGGTAGCGCCATCGCCGTCGCGTGTGCATCGCTGTTTTTTTGGCACGTTTTGTTTAACGTCGGGATGGTTTGCCAGATGCTCCCAGTGGTCGGCGTGACATTGCCGCTGTTCTCCTACGGGGGGTCAAGCGTTCTCACGATGCTGGTCGCCGTAGGTCTCTTGATGAACGTCTCGATGAGACGCAACACCTTCACCTAGATCTTTTTGCTCGCGCGGATCACCGCAGCGCTCTCGCGATCGTCCCTGGCACCTCGGTGGTTGGCCAGAGCCTCTCGCGTTTTTGCCCGAGCTTCAAACGGCAGCGGGCTCGTGGGCCAAAGGTTGACCGCCTCGTC
>JANNCG010001336.1:0-3378 GCA_031386385.1 Myxococcales bacterium | reverse complement strand
CGCGGTCGTGACGGTGAAAAACGGAGCCTATGTTACGAATGACATCATTGATTACTCGGGCAGTTTGCTGCCGAACTACCGGTTTATCACCACGGCGAGCGTCGATGGCGGCACGTCTTTTTTTCAACCAGGATTTGGCGTCGAGTTGATTCAGCGGGACGTCGAGACGTTGGTCACCGAGGCGTTTCAGGTGGTCGCAGTAACTGCGCAGAAAGCGTCCAATGGCTCGTCCACAATCACGTTGGATCGGGCGATCCCCGCAGAGTGGGTCGCGCGGGCAATCGTGGCAATCGTGGATCTTCGGTTTGGTGAATTTCCACAAACAACGAGCGAGCAACGCAAATACGCATTCGCCAACAATCGGGACACCCGCACGATTGCAGAGACTGAAGAGACCGCGAAAAACTGGGGAACTTAACGAATTCGAGTGTACGGACGGATAGCTTCGCCGTCCAGATGAAGCGTTAGTCGGCCGTTGATATCGAATTGATAGTCTGCGATTCGGACAGTCATCATTTGAAAGAAGTTACAGGGCACATTGCAGCCACCACCGTCTGTCGGCAGCCCACCGTCGGGGTCTGTAATCATGCCTTGGCAAGCAGTTCCCCATTCGATTCGAAGGGTTTGTGAAGACATATTTCGCCACTGAAAATTCCGCGACGCAGTGCGAACATTGGGGCACATGTTAGAAAATGCGACGTAGTCGATACGCCCAGTCCCGTCAGCATTCAAGGCAAGCCGTGCACCTTCTGAGCCGACTGGTATGTTCGCTTCGCTCCACTCCCAAGTCCCAATCAACATCGGATCCCGAGTGACATCATCCGCCACATCACGACTCGACGGCACATCGCCGGTGACGCTCGCGTCTCCGCCGTCTCCAACGTTCATCACAGGCGAACAGCCACCGAGCACAAGCGCCACTACCACCATTTTCAGCTTCATCTCGACGAGCATACCGCACCAGACACCGCGATTCCAGCCTCTGTCACGCTGAGCGCTCTCGTCGTCGAGCACGGAAGCAAGGACGTGATCCGGGACACGTTTATGGAAGCACTCAACGAGCACTGCTCGCGACTTCGGACGCTGCTGGGAGCCGGCGCTGAGGTCAGCGCAGATCCCCTGGGTGAATCGATGCGGATCAACATCAGCTACGTCGGCGATCCCGCAGAAGTCACGATCCGAATCGATGGCCATGACACGCTCTCGGTGCGCACTGTAGACAATGGCGCTGGGCTCAAAGTTGGAAAGCTCACCTTCGACTTCCCAACGCCAACCGTGCTGGTCAACGTGGGCAGAGCCATCCGCATGGGCGATGCTGAAAGATTCTTCACGGCGATCAACCGACCATCGCGGGGAATGCTGCATTTTCTCACGTATAACTCTGGTGCGATGGATGGGTTCTCCGTTGTGCTTGAGCCGAAGTTGGCGCTCGAGTATGACGACAAGTCTTCGCTTGAGCTCACGCCCGATTCTCCATCCCAAGAAGATCCCGCAGTGGACCTCGCAGGGGCGTACACTTTTCCGCGTGGTGCTGTCGTGCGCGCATCTGCAGTGGGCTTGGTGAGCAAAGAGCCACTCAATCCACCTCCAGAGCATCGCGGTAAGTTTATATTCGACCGCGCGTTGCCGCTAGAGCTGATCTATCGCGTGACGAGCGGTCACTGGGCCTACGCGATCCGCTACTTGGTCATCTACTCAAACGCCGAAAACGACGGTCGCAACTGGGACTTCTCACACTTGGCGACTCTTCGTCGTGGAGAGATCGCTGCGGTCGATTGGCGGGTCGACGGGACGATGTCCACCGGCGACCTAGTGAGCAACGCTGCAGCCCTTCGCGGTGCCGCTGTGGGCGTGCGAGACGGAAAGCTCTCGCTCTTCGAGATCCGCAACCCAACCACCACGGAGGCCACCGTCGCCTCCATCAGCGCAGACGACTTTCGCCCCGAAACACAAGCGACGTTTGAGCAGGTAGAAGACGGGCTTATCACTTCGGTCACGGTGTTGAGCACGCGAGGAGAGATCCAAGTGGTAGACACCGTCGCACGCGAGAGATTTGGCGCGGGCAGGCCCGATGTAAAGATCAGCGCAACGGGCGCGGCAGCGGCGATGGTGCGCAACGCGGACCCCGTCACCACGGCGCTCACGGTCGGGCTGCCGTACTTGCAGCAATGGGGAGTGCCCGTGTTCACGGTGAAGCTTCCGGTCACCGCCAAGTTTGCTCATGTGCAGCTCGGAGACTTCGTCACTGCGTCCGTCTTCAACGCGCCCGATGGAAAGGGTGGAAGAGGCATGAGCGCAAAGCCGCTGCTCGTCATCGGCAAAAGCGAAAACCTCGCAAACGGTGAGATCGAGCTTGAGTGCCTCTACTTTCAAGCGAGTACCGCTTGGGCTCCGTGTGTCAGGGTGAAGAGCATCAGTGGCGCGGTGGTTACGGTGGAGAATGACACTTACGTCTCGGGGGCGATCAACGACTATACTGGGAGTTTGCAACCGAGCTATCGCTTTCACGTAGCTGCATTTGTCGATGGAGGAACGTCATTTTTTCAACCAGGATTTGGCGTCGAGTTGATTCAGCGCGACGTTGAGACGATGGTGACTGAAGCGTTTGAGGTCGTCGCAGTGAGTGCGGTCCCAGCGACATTTGGACTATCAACAATCACGTTGGATCGAGCGATCCCCGCAGAATGGGCCACTCGAGCCATCGTCGATCTTCGATTTGGCGAGTTTCCCCAAGCAACAAACGAACAACGCAAGTACGCGTTCTCGAACAACCAGGCGACGCGCATCATCGCAGACACTGAGGAAGCTGCTAAAAATTGGGGAACTTAGCGAATTCGTATGTAAGGACGGATGGCTTCGCCATCCAAACGAAGAGTTAGCCGGTTGCTCACATCAAATTGGTAGTCGACGACGTTAGGCGCCATCATTTGAAACGTGTCACACGCGACATGACAGGATCCGGCATCGGCCACGACGACCCCCCCATCACCATCGGTGACGCGAGGATCGCAAGGCGGTCCCCAGATGACGCGAATTGACGTCGCGGACTGATTGCTCCAGCTGAACGTGCGAAACGCTGTCCGCGTTAGATCACAATCGGCACCATTCCCCCGTCCAATCACTGAATACATAATGCTCCCGTCTCCATCGGCGCTCAGAACAAGTGTCGTTTGGAGAATTGCTGCCGGAGGGATCGGCGACTCCCAACGCCAAGTCCCAATCAGCATCGGATCCCGAGTGACATCATCCGCCACATCACGACTCGACGGCACATCGCTGGTGACGCTCGCATCTCCACCGTCTCCAACGTTCATCACAGGAGAACAGCCACCGAGCACAAGCGCCACTACCACCATTTTCAGCTTCATCTCGACGAGC
>JANNCG010001319.1:0-3277 GCA_031386385.1 Myxococcales bacterium | reverse complement strand
CATATGTTCTGCAGCATAGCGCCGCGGGACAATCCTGGCGCAGCGTCGGCGGTTTTGCCGTGCTCAGCTATCGCTTCGGAATTGTGAGCCCCTATCTGGCCGTCGACGCGTTGGTCATCCCGCAAAATGATCCGTTTTTTCACCCATCGGCGACTCCAACGGAGGTTGCGCCTCTGAGCCGAGTTGCTGACGGCATGCTCGGCACTCGTTTTGCCACCGGAGGCTGGAGTGCGCTCAAACTGGAGTATCGTCCGACATATACTCTCGACACAACACAGGTGCTTCATTCCTTTTCAATTCAGTGGGGATTTGGTATTTAGTTCTGATTTTCAAAGACGCTCATGAGCAATAATCCTGATTCAGAGACGACTACGGGGAGCAAGAGATCCTATCGTGTGGGAGACACGCTCGATGGTCGCTACCGACTCGATGCCTTGATCGGGGAAGGAGGGATTGCTCAAGTGTTCAAAGCGCTCAACGTTTCAGCGGGCAGGGATGTCGCGATTAAGTTGTTAAAGCCGGAGCTCGCGGCCGTGGACGAGCTGGTCGAGCGATTTCTACGAGAAGGACGTCTCGCGAACCGTGTCCGCCATCCCAACGTGGTTGAGGTGTTTGACGTCGCAGCGACAGCCGATGGTGTCCCCTTCATGGTGCAAGAGCTGCTATCCGGAGAGACTCTAGCTGATTATTTGCAGCGCAAAAATCAAACTCTGACGCCCACGCAAATGGTCCGTCGGTTAGTGCCAGTCGTCGACGCGCTCGCCTATGCGCACAGTTGTGGCGTCATTCACCGCGACATCAAACCAGAAAACATCTTCTTTCACAAAGCAGACGATTTGGTGATCCCCAAAATCTTGGATTTTGGCATCTCCAAGATCATCGACGAAAACATTCGCATGACGGCGACGGGTGTTGTGATCGGGACTCCGGCATACATGGCACCAGAGTCGATCATGTATGATCCGAAAGCCGACGCGCGCGTTGATCAGTGGTCTATCGGCATTGTGATGTACGAGGCTATGCTGGGCCGCCTGCCGTTCAAAAGCACCACGATCAGCGCGCTTTTCGTTGAGATTTGCGGCAAAGAAATTGAGCCGATCCGCAATTTATTGCCCGGCATTTCAGAAGAACTGGCCGCGGTCATTCACCGGTGTCTTCAGAAAGATCCGGACGCGCGGTTTCCGTCTATGACCCATCTCTCTGCAGCACTTTGTGACGCCGTTGGGATTCCACGCACCGGAAAACGCCGTCGGGAGCTGTATGGCTCTACCGAAGACGCATCCCATCTTCTAGCGCCCCGAACCGCAGACACGACACCAGAACAACTCGCTTTCCAGGCCACTCAAACGCCCGTGAGCACCACTGCACGGACAAGTTCGCAGGGTAGTACGGCGGACCCGGCGCTGACGGCCACTTCCGTCGCGCCTGGGGTCGGAGCCGCCACTCAGACAGGTTCACACTCCGAAACTTCGGGGCGATCCAATCGTTCGATGCTCGCCGTCGCGACTCTCGGCGTTGGGATTATCGGCATCGGCCTCTGGATCGCTTTAAGCAAGAGCGCGACAGATTCAAACAACCGAGTTCATCTTGAAGTCCTTCAGGCCAACGATGCGAGCGCTCACGCTCGCCCAACCCCGGCCGCCTCAGTGAGATTCGAAATTGTCTCCCGTCACCGAGGCGCAGAAGTGCTCATGCGTGGCCGAACCTACCCAGCGCCGATGGCGTTGACCAGCGCCCCAGGGACCGAAGAAGAGTTAATTACTGTGCGCGCTCCAGGATTTGTCTCGCGGGTCTTGTCCCTCGTCCTTGACGAGAGCATGGCTCTCACGATCGATCTTGAGCCCGTTTCTAATGCAAATTTAGCAGACAGCTCTGTCGCCCTTGCCAATTTGCCGGTTGAAACTCACGCTGACCCGATATCTCGATTGCCCTACGGCTACCGTCCCCAACGCAATAACCGAGTGCTCGCGTCGGCCCGAGATACTGGTGTCGCCACGACAGCAGCAATCCAACAACCGACCGTCAACCCAGTTGCAAACACCGTTGCTGTCCAAACCTCTGTGCCTCTGACGCCAGCGACTCAAACACAACCGCCCGCAGCGGTGACTCAAGCCACGGCCACTGCCGTCGCTGTGCCGGCTGTTGCGACGGGGCTGAGTCGGCAGCAAATCCGTCAGGTTGCGACAGCACACCAAGCAGCACTTCAGGATTGTGCTGATCGAGCCAGGAGCGAGGATCCGTCGCTCAGGGGTCGCCTCGTGTTTCGCATCGCGATCGCACCCAGCGGGACTCCTGCGAACGTTGTCCAGGTCGGAGGTCCGTCTAACAACGCAGCACTGTCGCACTGTTTGACGGAGGCGATTTCTAGGTGGCGGTTTCCCCAGTCGGGTCTCACTAGCAACCAAGACTTTCTGTTTCCGGTGGACCTCGACTAGCAAGGGTTTTCGCTACTCGTCCCACTGCGCTTCGGGCGCTACGGGTGCACTCGCACCCCAGGGCGCAAGTTTGCCCGTCGGCTGCGCCACCCAGCGCCGTGCCAGCTCGTTTTGAATCCTGCGCAGCAGGCGGTCCGCACGACCCACATCGGCTTGCCTCGGGAGCTTTGTCCCCTCCCACGCCTCAACCAACTTCGGCGTCCGAGCAGCAGCCTCTGTGAGCACATCTTCGAGCGCAACGTGACCATTTTTGATCTCCAGTAGCCGCTCACGAAAGGGTCCCGTCATCACAAAACTTGGCTCGCCTGTGGACAGCCACCGTGTCGCGGTCTCGATTAATCGAAGCAAGTTGTACGCATTCTTTGGGCGCAATTCGCGGGGTAATTCTCGGTCAAAATCTGCCACCGCCTGCTCGTTGGCAAACGCCACAAGCGAGAGAAAATCGTTGTGCGCGATCAGCCCTTGATCGTGCATCGAGCGGTACAGCTGCTTGATGTACTGCTTTGCTTGCAGAATCGAGTCGGCCTCCGTCGGCGCCGATCGCGGTGAGATTTTTGCGAGACGAACCGCGAGCTGGTCCAACGTCAACGAGTTGTCGAGTTTGAGCCACTCAAGCAGCTGCGTCCGATGCTTTACCAACCGCAGGTTTTGTCCCAGCTTGTCGAGCTGAGACATCGCATAGCGACCAAAGGCGCCATAAATTTCAGCGCTCACAAAGCACTCGCGCTCGTCCAGAATCCACTGACCGATCTCATCGGTCGCGCGTGCGCTCTGTACAAACAAAACTTCGAGCGTGTTGGGGTCTGCGCGAAGGGCCTGTTTGATGAGCTTCGCGACCTCCC
>JANNCG010001309.1:0-1682 GCA_031386385.1 Myxococcales bacterium | reverse complement strand
TGGGCGTGGTGGTGCCGGGGGAGCGGGCGGGCACGGAGCGGGTGGTCCTTCGTATGGGATTGTCGCGATTGGCTCAACGGTGACGGTGACAAACAGCGTCGTGCGGCGCGGGGCGGGTGGTGCTGAGGGAGGACCTGGAGGGGTGCCGGGGGCGAGCGCGGATAGGGTTCCGTAGTTGGGGAGTCGTGGGTGATGGCTCGCTGCGCAGATGCGCCGATGGCTTCGGAAAATCGACGAGGTGTTTTATTCATCGTCGGTGCTCGGCCGGCAATCGCCGAGCGCTTCGAGCAACGGGCACGCGCCTTGTGCTCGCCGACGACGCAAGAGCGTTTGCAGTCCAGCACGCACGCGTGTGAGGTCCTCAATCCGCGTCTCGATGTCGTCGATCTTGCGCCGTGCCAGCTCGCGCAAAGCCACGTCTTCGATGACCCCACGGTCCGAGGCAAGCAGCGCGACGCGAACCTCATCGAGTGAAAATCCGAGCTCGTGCGCACGTCGGATAAACCGCACCCGTCGCGCGTCGTCTGGGAGATAGACACGATAGCCGTTGGCCGCTCGGCGCGGGTGAAGCAGCTTTGCTCGCTCATAAAAGCGAATGGTAGAAGTCTTCACGCCGGCCTCTCTCGCCAACCACGTCACTGAGCCGCTCATGTTTGATCTCTTACCACCAGTCCTCGCCTTGCCCCATTGAATCAGAGATTCGCCACCATGCGAGACGCAACAGCGGCTTCGCTGACCCGCGTGAGCTGGACGACTCCCCACGAAAACTCGACGACCAGAAAGACTCCGAGAATGTGGCTCGCGCCGTGCGCCAACGCCCAGACCATCCAAGACGAAAACGCCAGTCGGTTAAACCCATCCGCGCGGCCGAAAAAAGCCGACGGCCGCAGAATGCGGATCACGCTCCACATCGTGACGGTTGAGCCGAGCAGTCCGATAAAAAATAGATGCATGGGCTCAAACGCAGGCAGTTGAGCGCCGCCAATACCGAGGCCAGCGTGCATCGTTGCAAGCGATGCGAGAAAGAGCTTCGCGGTCCACGGGGTGGCGAATGCGACGGTGACGATGAGGTCATACCAAGCGCTCGCGATGACGATTGAGCGACCAGTAAAACTTGCGACAGGCGTTGTTGTGTTCATGGAAAACCTTATGCACCTTGCACCATAGTGTAAGGTCAAGGGCTGCGGTCACTTTTGTCTCACAATCGCACGTTGGACTGCGAAAACACTGTCGGAGTTCGTCCGGTGTCTGCGGATTCTTTGGCGATGGTCACGGCACTGACCACCGTCCGCTCTCGGCGTCGGTGCGAGTCGATGGCAAGTTGGGCTTGATAACACGTCTTCATCCATCTTGTGAATTTGCCCACCAGATTCGCCGCGGTTTGCTTCGGTTCGCGAGCGTAAGATCGAGACGATGGTGGCGAAGCTTGATCGCGTTGTACAATTGACATACCATCCTGCGATGGACCGTCGTGTTGGCGGGCGCGCAGAGCGCTTGCTAGGTGGGGCATTGGGCTTATCGCTCTTGCTCAGTGCGAAATCTAGGCTGTGCATGGCTCAGACCTCTGTGCCTATGGACGCTCGCGCGACTACAGATGCCAGCGCCACAATTTCGGCGACCGCTCAGACCGCGCCGAGCGTTGCTCCATGGGCAATCGGGGCAAGCGGGGCAAGCGGGGCAAT
>JANNCG010001281.1:0-3905 GCA_031386385.1 Myxococcales bacterium | reverse complement strand
GGTCGAAGCGACATCCGCGAGTGGCTCGGTCGACAAAGCAACATCCATCTGCGGCTCATCGCTCAAAAGCGCGACGGGCTCTTCGGGAGTCGCTAGAGTTTCAACAACGGCAGTCTCAACAACGGCAGTCTCAATTGGGCTCTCAGCCGCGGCGTCAACAACAACCGCGGCGTCGTCTGTCAACGACTCGACGCTGACGACACTCGGTAGCGAATCGCTCTCCAAAGCAACGGGCTCAACGGCGACCGCAGAGACCTCTTCTGAGGCATCAGTTGCGGAGACGCTGTCGCTGAGCACGGCGTCGCTCTCAGGTGCCTCTAGCAGGATTTCTGCAGGTGGTTCGCTTGCTATTGGGGCAGGCACTGGTGCTGGATCAAGCGCCGGTGGTGTGGCGATGACCGGCTCGGATTTCGGTTCGTCCTCCATCCCGCTGAGCCCAAGATCACCAAAGATGTCATCCATCTCGCTGCTCGTTGCAGCTTGAGCCGGCGTCGGCGGCGCTGGGGGCGCTACCGGCCGAATGGGTGCAGCGACGATGGGGCGTGCCATGGGGCGCGGGGGCGTTGGCGGCGGCGGGGACGGAGGTGTGTTGTGTTTTCGCACCGCAGGTGTTGCCCCTTGCGGCGACAAACCATCCAGCAACGAGTCAAGCTCGTCATCGAAGTTGGGATCTTGCGTGGGATTTTTCGGATCAGTCATTGGATTTGCAGACTCAATTTCAGGAGGAAGCGTTAGCCCCGGTCAACGCCCATGGCTTTGGAGACGGTGGCTAAGCCATCACTCACGAAGTACAAAAGAAGGTCGCGTCGCGCGTTGTCGCTCGGATCGTTGCGCGCAAGTTCTTGCAGTGCCGCCGGCACCGCGCCACTCAACGACAATGCTCCTCGGCGGGTCGTAGAGAGAACGGCCCGCACGCCCTTGGCCAGCTCGCCGTAGGGATCCGCGCTCGACGCGACGGGCTTCGCAAGCTCGGCGGTGGCCTTTCGAACCCTTCGCGAGCTGCCCTTCGAGACGGGCTTCAAGCGGGCTTCGAACCGTGCTGTTCCACCGTTCACTTGCATGTCCGCCGCGACCATGGTCGCCAAGATGGACTCGACGGTTCCTTCGACACCAAGGATGTCGATCGCGCTGAGCCCTCGGGATCCGAGCAGCCAAGCCCTAGCGATTCGAAACCGAGTCGCATCATCAAACGGAAACTGCGTCTTTCGACCCAACACCAACGCTGGCGTCGAACCAGGAATCACAATAATCCGGTTGTCATCGTTGCCACCCACATACAACTCAAACTCAGTCACGCCCACCGCCGTTGCGTAGGGTGTGACGGCATCCCGCTGCATGGACGGTCCACGAAGACGATCACTTCGTCCGACCCCAAACCCATCAGTTGTCAGCGCGAGATACTCTGCCAAGTCAGGGACAACGGTCTCAATGATGCTTGCAAGCACACCTGCGTCTTGCGGATCGCGATATCGCAACGCCAACGCGGGGTCACGCAGAGAGCTCTTCGGCACCGCCACCATCGCAGGCATGTTGGGTACATCTTCGCCGAGCCCTCGCGCCGCTCGCAATGCAGCGCGGGTCAAAGCGACGTCGCCACCGAGCTCTGCGGCCAACGCAATTCTTCGAGAGGCCTCGCCCGCAGGGGCATCGCCGCGAATCCAATCACGAAGGGTCTCGATCGTCTTTCGCGAGCGTTTTTGCCGCTCGTCTTCTTCGGCCAAACCATGGACGGCTCGAAGAGCAGCAAGCTCTCCAGGCATCACATCGTGCGCTGTCTGTGCGGTGAGCAACGCACCCGCTCGATCGTTTAGCTTGTCCCGTTGAATCTCACACATGCGCAAAAGAACTTTGCATCGCTCAGTGGGAGTCTGCGCACGCGACGCTGAGACACGAGAGAACCGCAGCGCTGGCTCCCAGAGACCGGACTTGACCGCGAGGGTAAGCCCACGCTCAATCGTTGAGTCGTTGGCTTCACCATCGGCCACCATTCGCTCGAGCAGCTCGATGGCCCTAGCAGGAAGCTTCAGCCGGTGTTCAAAAATATCGATGGCGCCATTGCGAGCAAAACGTCTCTGCGCAACGGGAGTCTCTTTTGCATTTGCGAGCATCACCAGGGCCTCTGCGGCTTGGTCCAAACGCCCAGAGGTTGCGTGCACTTCTGCAAGCAAAGCGAGCGCTGCGACGTGTTCTGGATCATTGGCCACAACGGCAGTCGCTGCTTCGAGAGCCTCTTCACGGAGCCCCACCGCGCGCCGCAATCGGGCTTGTTCCCACAACAGCGCCACACGTTCGTTCTCTGCTTTTTCTGCGGTCAAACGCAGTGTAACCAGGGACTCAAGGTTTCCGTAGTCTTTGCGGGCCTCGAGAATGATTCGAAGACGCTTGTAGGCCATCTCTCGGGATGGATCGAGTTCGATGGCTTTTCTGAGTGGCTGCTCAGACTCGCGGTGACGCTCGAGCTGATCGAAGAGCGTGACGCCAGCTTCTTCCCAAAGCCGCGCGGTCTTCAGCGGGTCTTTGGTCGCTTTTGCCAACGTCGTGCATGCATCGACAACCAACTGCCACTTGCTCGCGCGTCTCGCTGCGACACGAAGGACGTCCCAAGACACGAGGTCTTTGGGGTCGTTGTTGACTAACCAAGAAGCCAACTCAATCGCGTCTTCTGACTTGCCTGCGAGAGACTGCCACATGGCTGCTCGGCGCTTAAATATTGCCTTAAACTCACCGGTGGTCGCAAGCTCAGCGCGAGAGACAAACGCTTTCGCCTTTGCCGTTGCGTGGTCCAAACCTGCTGGAAGTTCTGTGAGAGCGATCGTGCTTGATGCAAGACCGTCTTGCGCAAGAGCAAGTGTCCGAGCTTCAGCGTCTCGTCCCTGACCACGCAATGTGGTGATCGCAGCGCTTCGAAATGCGATGGCGGTTTGCTCATCGGCTCCATCCGCGGTGCGTGTCAATGCCGCGCTCAAGTCGCGACGGTCTTCACGCTGGACTGAATCGAGAAGCGCCAACAATCGGGGAGCGGCGCTCCCGTGTGACTCGTCGTCAAGCAGCTCTCGCATATCGCGTGCTTGGTCGGCCGTGTCCGCAGAGGATGATAGCGCGCGTGCGACCTCGAGCTCAACGGGGCTCCGCAAGGGATCCGAAGCAGGCATGGCACCGAGGACCGCTTGCAGCGCGTTGACAGTCTCGGTCGCGTCGGGGCCGTGTCGTGATCCGAGCAACGCTGCGTTGAGAAGGGCGACCGCGAGTGAGTCCGTTCCGGCGCGGGCGGTCACTCTTTCAAGGACTGAGGTCGCGCCGATTTTGTCGTGCTCAAGAAAGAGCCGGGTGAGGACTAACTGAACGCCAAGTGAGGTCTCTTCGTCGCCGGCGTCGGGGTGGTCAAGCGCCGCATCTGCGAGCTTTGAGCGAAGGGCAGCGTCCGAGCGCCAACGCGTGGTAGCGAGCAGCGCTGCACGAACTGCAGGCGACGACGGATCTCTTTCTGCAGCGTGCTCTAACGCCTTTCGTGACTCTTCGGTAGCACCCGCGTTGGCGAGCAGCACCGCTCCGACGGTAAACCAACGAGACGCGTCAGCATCATCAATGGTCACCGCTCGTTGCCGAAGCACATCAAGCGCAGCCACCGGCTCTCGCTCAGCGATCGTTAGCCGAACGAGCGCGATAGCGACCTCTGGATTGCTTGGATTTTGTGTGTGCAAATCACTCAGAAGCGTACGCGCAGTGTTGGCATCTCCTGCCGCGAGGTGGAGGCGAGCGGTCGCGACGGTCCAATCAAAGAGCGCGTCGTCGGTGCTCGTCAGCCGAATCTCTTCCGCAAGCTTAGCCGCCGTTGCATAGGCGCCGGCCGCAGAGTGAAGCGCGACAGCGAGCGGCAACGCCCAGGACTGTTCACCATGCCGAGC
>JANNCG010001250.1:0-3064 GCA_031386385.1 Myxococcales bacterium | reverse complement strand
CGGACAGGGCAACGCCTACGCCGCGAGCCGCGCGTTTGATATGCAGGGCTCTGTCACCAAAATGGCCGCTGAGCGCGTGGACTGCGTCGATCGCAACATGAACGGGATGATCGAGACCAGCACGGGCCCGATGAATTTGCTCGCCTACGGAGCAGACGAGTGTGTCACCTGGACCGCTAACGTCGGTGACCCTAACGCGGTGCTGCGGTCCATCACGATTGATCGTGGAGACGAGATGTTTCCTGAGGGTTATGCATGGGTCGGCGGGTGCGCAAACACCGGCGGTCTCGATGGAAACGCCGGTCTTTTTCAGCTCAATCCTCGCACGGGGGCGACTATCCGGCGTGTCGATTTTCCCGCTTGTGCGTACGGCGCGGTGGTCACCACGGATGGGACCATTTGGGAGCATTGTTTGAGCGAGGGGATCTTCTCCGTGGATCCGATCACTGGTCGCGCCGGACCGCTTCTTCGCTCGGGCGAAGGTGCAGCTCCCGACGCGGGCGGCAGTTATGGAATCGCCGCGGACGGACAAGGTCGTGTGTGGCTCTCGCGTCCCGGCCAAGACGCAGTGGGTTATGACCCGCGCATGCGCCAGTGGACGCACGCAGACCTCGGGGGTCGCGGCGGCACTGGCCTCGGAATCACGGTCGATGGCAACAACCACGTTTGGGTATCGGGCACCGACACCGCGTTTGATTGGGATGCGGCTTCGTTTCGTGCCGGCGGCGCCATCAACCCCGCGGACATTCACGAGCATAACTTTGCGGCCGTCCCTGGGTTTGACGGCGTGAGCGCGATCGGTGCAGATCGTCGTGGCAACATTTGGATGGCCACGTCGCAGCCAGGACCGCTGGTGAAATATGACCCCGTGATGAACGTCGCGCGTGGTTTCGATGGTCCCAACCAAGTGTACACCTACTCAGACTTTACTGGCTCAGTGCGTCGTCTCGCGATCGGTACCGGTTCGTACTCTGAGACGTACAACACCATGTGCGAGCCGCAGTACGGCGAGTTTCGCTACACAGCAAGTACACCACCCGGCACCTCGCTTGGCTTTGTGATGCGAACCGCGCTGACCGAAGCTGGACTTGGTGGCGCCACGCCGGTTCCGCTCGGAGTTGCACCACGTGACGGCTCGCCGATTGATGTGACCGCGCGACTGCTCGCTGCGGGTGTTACCGCCGGGCAATACTCTCGCATCACCGTGAATTTTAATCCGAGCAACAACCCTGTGGCGACCCCGGTGCTGCAAGGGATGTCGCTGCAGTGGCGCTGTCCAGTCAACCCTGGCTGAAAAATCACAGTCCGTTGCGCTTTCAGGCGCCTGAGCTTTCGGGGAGGCCGAATCGTGTCCCTGTTGCGCAGACGTTGTTGTTTAGAGCCGCGAACTGCGTGATCCTGTGGGTGAATGATTGATTGGCCCCGCGCTTGTGCGACGGTCTTTCGTCGAATCAAAGAGAGAACCCATCAGATGTTTGCAGAACTGCTTCAACAATTCACAGGCTCAACTCAACACGCACAAGCGAACACAGCGCTCGCGCAACAGGGCTTCAATCCCAGCCAAATCAGCGATATTTTCTCTCATGCGCTTCCCGCCGCGACCTCTGCGCTGGGTGCGCAGACCGCAGATCAGGCGCAACCACCGGCGGGCCTGCTCGACATCTTTGGCAGCCACTCGGGCGGCTCGTTTCTCACCGGAATGCTCGCCGGTCTCGTGAAGGGCGACGGCATTGGCGGCTCCATCAAAGACGGGATGGCCGCCATGGTCACAGGTCGCATCGCCGAAGCGCTCGCTCCAAAATTGGGTATTGATGCACAAACTGCCTCGCGAATCGCTGCAGCAGTGACACCCTTCATCACTCAGTTTGTGCAAGAGAAGCTCGCTTCAAACCCAACAAACACGCCAGCAACCTAAGGTACGGTCGCGGCTCGCGGCCCCTCTGCGCCGCTCTACACGCTAGTGAGCCGTTGCGGTGGTCGTGGTGGTCGTGGTCGTCGCAGTCGTACCGGTTGAGGACGACGTTGTCGACGTAGTCGGTGGCTCTGAAGGCGGTGTTGGCGTCGGCAAAGTGGTCCGGATGCTGATGAGCTCAACCTCAAAATCCAGCGTTGATCCTGGCGGAATCGATGGACGACCGCGATCTCCGTACGCGGTCTCGGACGGACATACCATCCGTGAGCGGCCGCCCTGGTGCATCCGCTGCACGCCCTCGGTCCAACAAGGGATCACGCCATTGAGTTGAAAAGTCGCAGGCTGATTGTGTCGTCGCGATGAGTCAAACACGGTGCCATCAATGAGCTTACCGGTGTAGTGAACGGTCACTTCGTCCGAGGCCGATGGAGACGGCCCGGTCCCTGCTGCGAGCTCGATATAGATGACGCCAGAATCAGTGCGGACTGCCCCAGGAGTGGCTGCTGCGCGTGTCGCATAAGCCTCGCCGAGACGCTTGTTGCCCACGGCGAGGTCACGCCCCCGTGCGGTCGCGAGCTCACCGATACGTGGACCAAAGGTCTCCATCTCAACCAGCGGTGTGCGATGAAGAATTTGATCGTTCATCCCGTGCTGAACGAGACCAATTTCTGCGGGGGTCAGATGAAAATCACTCACGCGTTGGCCAAGCATGAGCCCGAGCGCATACAGCGTGCGCTGCTCATCATTGGTTGGGACCGCTGTTGGCGAGCCCGCAGTTGCGCGACCGCCACGGCCCCCACCACGACGCTTGCATCCCGTATCGCCGATGAGTGCGAGCGAGCAAAGGCCGAAAATCGCGAACATTTGTGAGGTTTTTGAAGACTTAATATTCAATTTCATGACTGCACCGAACCGCGCGGGTATTGCCGCAAACCAAACCATTCGTCACCTGAAAAAAATGCGCTGGGGACTTTCACTCGCAAAAAAGCTCTCAATGACTCGCCGTGTCTGCCGTCACCGGTCCCGAAGCGTCCGTGCTTTCGCCCTCTGCTGCAGGCAATGAGCCCGCGTCGCTCTCGGCAGGGATCGCTGGCGACAACGTTGGGGTGGGTGTTGGCGTTGGAGTAGCGCCGCCTTCAGGCCCACGCCGTC
>JANNCG010001191.1:0-5818 GCA_031386385.1 Myxococcales bacterium | reverse complement strand
GAGCACGGTCTCGTGGCGACGGGCTATGAGCGCGAGTATGGCGAGCTCTCTCGTGTCGCACAGTTTGCGTTGGTATATTTATTCTCGCCTGCGTGTGATGTGTACACGTGTCCGTTGGCGATGACCGATGGTGCAGCGAGGACGCTTGAAGCGCACAATAATACCGCCATCAACGAGCGCGCTCTCCCTCGGTTGACCTCGCGTGATCCGGCAAAAATGTGGACCTCGGGGCAGTGGATGACCGAGCGCACCGGGGGCTCTGACGTGAGCCGCACTGAGACAGTTGCCCGCAAAAATGCTGATGGAAGCTGGGGTCTCACCGGCACCAAGTGGTTCACCAGCGCGGCTACGGGTGAGATGACGCTTACCCTGGCCCGTCCCGAGGGCAACCCGCAGGGTGGGCGTGGGCTGGCTTTGTTTTTTATCGAGTTGAGGGATGGCAACGGGCGACTGAGAAACATTCAGGTCAATCGGCTGAAGGATAAGCTGGGGACGAAGAAGGTTCCGACGGCGGAGCTGATGTTGGTGGATACGCCGGCGGAGGCGGTGGTAGGAACCAGTGACGGTGTGCGCGCCATCACCCCCATGCTCAACGTCACCCGCACGTGGAACGCCATCTGCGCCACCGGCGCCATGCGTCGCAGCATCTCGCTCGCTCGCGACTATGCCCGCAAGCGTGTGGCCTTTGGTGAAGCCCTCTCAGAAAAACCCCTTCATCTTGAGACCCTCGCGGACCTTCAGTGCGAGTTTGAAGCTGCATTTCATCTAACATTTCGCGTCACAGAGCTGCTCGGTGCCGATGATCTGGGCGCAGATGTCGAGCTGCATCTTCGCGTGATGACACCCCTTGCCAAGCTCATGACGGGCAAGCAAGCCGTGGCGGTGACAAGCGAGACTTTGGAGTGCTTCGGTGGCGCGGGGTACGTCGAAGACACGGGGCTGCCGGCGTTGTTGCGAGATGCTCAAGTGCTGCCCATTTGGGAGGGGACCACCAATGTTCTCTCGCTTGATGTGCTCAAGGCGCTGGCAAAACCCGAGGTGGGCGAGGTGTTGCTACTCGAAGCGCAGCGCTGCGTTGAGAGTGCAAATGGTGAGGCAAAAGTGCTCGCACAGCAGGCGCTCAAGGGTATTCGCGAAGCGCTTGAGTGGCGGGCTGAGCACAGCACTGAGCTTCCCATGCTTGAGGGCGCAGCACGTCGGATCGCGATGACCCTCGCGCGGTCGCTGGCGCTGGCTTTGTTGTGTGTGCAAGCCAGCTGGAATCTTGAGCACGAGAAAGACAATCGATCACTGCTCGCCGCAGGTCGCTTCTGTCAACGAGGGATCAATCTGCTCGCTGACGTCTCTCTAAGCCAGGCAAAATCGCTCGCGATGGACCTGCTGTGAGCGAAAGATCGCTGCTCCGACAGGGCTTTGAAGAGTGTGGCCGTGTCACCCAACATCACGCCAAGAGCTTCTACTTAGCGTCGCACGCACTTGATCCTTTGCGACGCGACGCAGCGTACGCGGTGTATGCATTTTGTCGGCGAATTGACGACTCAATCGATGAAGCAGAGGGCGCTTCAAACGACGAACTCTTGCGGCGCGTGCGTGAGCTGCGTGAGACGCTTGATTTGGTCTGTTCGTTTGCGACTCTTCAAGATCCCAAATTGCGTGCGCTTCGAGCGACGATTCGTACGTTTGGTTTGCAACGCAAACACTTTGACGAGCTCATTGATGGGGTCGCCTGGGATGTCACTCTGACCCAAATCGCCGATGAGCCCGAGCTGCTGCATTATTGCTACCTCGTCGCTGGGACGGTCGGACTCATGATGGCTCAGCTGTTCGGCGTGCAGTCACCTCAAGCGCTTGAGCACGCCAAGGACCTGGGGATCGCCATGCAGATCACCAACATCATGCGGGATATTCGTGAGGACTATGTGACCCGGGGACGGGTCTATCTGCCGCTCACACTCTTGCAGCAGTTTGGTGTAGAGCGTGAGCAACTGAAGAGTGAATCGACCCCTCAACAACTCCGCTTACTGTGCCAAGTTCTGGGAAATGAAGCAGAGGCACGTTACCGCTCGGCTGACCTTGGAGTACCCATGATCACCAGTGTGACTGGCCGTGTGGCCACAGCCATGATGCGTGCGAGCTATTCAGAGATTTTGCGTCGGTTGCGTGCGCAGGACTACCCCGTCCTTGCTGGACGCATGCGAGTTAGTACGTTAGGCAAATTACAGGCTATTTCTCGCTACGCGCTGCGGACTCATCCATGAAAAATCCCCTCGACGTAGTGGTCATCGGCGCTGGAATGGGTGGCCTTAGCGCGGCCGCACACCTTCACGCTCAGGGGCACCGAGTGAAGGTGTTTGAGTCGCAATCTGAAGTTGGCGGCAAAGCCGGACGGCGCGTGGTGGATGGCTTTCGCTTTGACACTGGGCCTACGTTGCTCACCATGCCCGATGTCTTGCGTCGTGCATTTCGCGCAGCAAACGCCTCGTTTGACAAGCACATTGAGCTGCTGCCGCTGCACCCTGAGACGCGATACTTTTTCGCGAACGGCCAACGATTTGACTGCCTTCGTGACCCCGAGGCGACCGCGAAGCAAATTGACGCGAACTATCCGGGCGAGGGTAAGAACTACCGCGCTTTTCTCAAACACGCAGAGACCGTGTGGAAGCACGCGAGCGAGCCGTACCTTGAGGCTCCTTTTACGAGCTACGCGGGTTTTGCGCTTCGTGTCTTTCGTCGAGGGTTTGGTGCCGCGCGCTTAGGTCGCAATTTTGGGACGCTCAACGACCTGGGCGCACAGTATTTTGCCAGCGAACAGATGCGTGACTTTGTGGGCAGATTTGCAACCTATGTGGGTGGGGATCCTGCAAAAACTAGCGCTGCCTATTCAAACATTGCTCACTTAGAGTGCACCCACGGAGCGATGCACCCTCGCGGTGGGATGGCGGCGATTGCGCACGCCCTCGCTAACAGCTTGCGTGAGCAAAACGTCTTGGTTCGCTGTGACGCAAAAGTTGAGCAAGTGCTCTTTGCGCAAGGTGCCGTTCACGGTGTACGGGTGGCTGGGGATGACCAGCTGCATCGCGCTCAAGTTGTGATCACCAACGTGGATCCAGAGATCGTCGCGCGGGGATGCCTGAGCGCCGTGTCCAAAGAGCTCGATGTGGACACCCTGAAGAAGCGCGAGCGCAGCGTCAGTTGCTACGCGTTGTTGCTCGGAGTGGAGGGAGCGGTGGGACCGCTGGCACACCATAACGTATATTTTCCGAGCAAATATGCGGACGAATTCTCGTCGCTCTTTGATCAACAGCGGGTGAATGCAGAGCCAACCATCTACGTCAACGTCCCCAGCTTAACCGAAAAACAAGGTGTCGCGCCGGAGGGCTGTCACTCGCTGTACGTGCTGGTGAATGCTCCTGCGACCGGGGATCGTCAAGAGCAGTGGACCGCTGAGAGCGACAACGTTGCGCGAATTGATGCATCGATCGTGCGGCGGTTAAGCGAGCTGATCCCTGGGATTGAGCAGCGTATTCGCGTGCGATCACGTGTGACACCTGTGGACATTGAGTCGCTTGGAAGTGTCGGTGGCGCGATCTATGGTGAGGCTCCACACGGGCAAACGGCGCCGTTTAGACGGCCCAAACAACGCGTGGATGGGGTCCGAGGGTTGTATCTAGTCACTGGGAGCGCTCACCCCGGAGGAGGCATCCCTATGGTCACTTTGGGAGGCGAATTTGCAGCTCAGTTGGTTCAGCGAGATTTTCAATGAGTGTGATTGTGAGCGCTAGCGGTCCAGCTATTTTAAGTGAGGCAATCGACGAGTCGCTCGTGATCGATCCCTCCCAGTCCGGTGCCTACCAGTGGTGGTACTTCGACGCAGCGAGCGACGATCAACAGCACACGCTTGTGGTGATTGTGTTTGTTGGGAGTGTCTTTTCGCCTTGGTATTTTTCAGCGATTCAGCAAGGCAAAAAACCACAGCCGCAGCAGCACTGCGCGATCAATGTGGCGCTCACCTCAAGACACAACCGCGCACAAAAGCGCTGGGCGTTTAGTGAGTACACGCGATTCTCTGGCGCGATTGAGACGGGCTTGACCATCGGCAAGAGCACGCTGCGAAAAAAGAAAAACGAATACACTCTCACGCTCGATGAGGTAGAGCCCAGCCGACTCATGCCCCGAGGCGTCACGGGTGAGGTGAAGTTTGTCTCATCGGGACCCAGTGGGCTGCTTTCACCGCAACCCTATGTCTTGGACGACAAGCAGCGACACCACTGGTGCCCTGTGGCTCCGCGTTGTCGCGTTGAAGTTGCGTTGAGCGCACCAGATCTGCGGTTTTCTGGCACCGGGTACCACGACGTGAACTACGGTACTGAGCCATTGAGCGAGGGGTTTGAGCGCTGGCACTGGGCGCGCTCTCACGCTTCGACACGCTCAAGGATCCGCTATGACCGAGTCTTGAAAGACCAATCCAGACACATCCTTGAGCTCGATGAATCCAACGACACCGTCTCGCAGCGGCAGTGGAAAGAGCCTCGCCCCATGCCCCTGTCCCTCGGCCCCTGGGCGATGTGGGAGCCCGCCGAGCCTTGCGTCAACGACAGCGTCGCGATCAGGCTCAGTGAGCGCGTTGAGAGCTCGCCCTTTTATCTACGCTATGCGGGACGCACAAGCGATGGGGACGACGCGGTGGGTGAGTGTCTCGATTTGCAGCGATTCACCATGCCGATGATGCAGAAGATGCTCCCGTTTCGAGCCCGTCGAGTGGGCTAAGAGCGACCGCACTGGTACGCGACGGATGGCGCTATTCGGCGTCGCCGATCGCGACGGGTACGTCTTTCACCACTGTGCGCGCGCTCGCTGCGCGAACAACGCTGGTGAGTTTGGCGCACAACACCGGATCGGCTGAGAGTGACTCGCGCGCTCGCTCACGGCCGTTGCCGAGGTGGGTGCCGTCAAAGCTGATGTGGTTTCCGTTTTTCTCAAGGACCTCGAGCTCGACGCCGAGGTCCAAGAGCTCGGCGATTCGGTCAATCCCAAGTCCATAGCGCACGTCAAACTCCGCCTCACGAAACGGCGGGGCGAGCTTGTTTTTGACCACCTTCACCTTGGTGCGATTTCCGATGATCTCGTCGCCATTTTTTAGCTGCGCCAGCCGGCGAATATCCAGCCTAACGCTGGCATAAAACTTCAGCGCATGGCCGCCCGTTGTTGTCTCGGGTGAGCCAAACATCACGCCAATCTTCATGCGAATCTGGTTGATGAAGATCACCGTTACGTTGTGTTTGTGCGCCAACGCCGTGAGCTTGCGAAGCGCCTGCGACATCAACCGCGCTTGCAGTCCCATGTGCTGATCTCCCATGTCGCCCTCAAGCTCGTTTTTCGGAACCAGCGCCGCCACCGAGTCCACCACGATCAACTCCACGGCGCCCGAGCGCACCAGTGCGTCGGCGATCTCAAGCGCTTGCTCGCCGCTGTCGGGCTGAGACACCAACAGCGTCGACAGATCGACCCCAATGCTCTTGGCATAGTGGACATCCAATGCGTGCTCGGCGTCAATAAAAGCCGCGAGGCCTCCGTTGCGCTGCACCTCGGCGATGGCGTGCAGGGTGAGCGTGGTTTTTCCTGAGCTTTCTGGGCCGTAGATCTCAACGATGCGTCCCCGGGGATAGCCACCGCAGCCGAGCGCACGGTCGATCGAGAGCGATCCTGTTGACACCGTTGCCACAGGGTCCGCGAGCGTGTCCTCTAAAGACATCACTGAGCCTTTGCCAAATTGTTTTTCGAGCATCGCGATCGCTGATCGCACTGAGCGCATACGTTC
>JANNCG010001418.1:0-3962 GCA_031386385.1 Myxococcales bacterium | reverse complement strand
ATTTTTTCTCTCATTTCGGCGGATGCTTTTTCAGGGCGGACTCAGAGTTTTCTGCGTCATCCCAGAGTGGGCACAGAGACCTATAGCAGAGTGTGTGCCAATGAACGCGAGTTCGAACTTTTGCCGTAAAACTTGCGGTATTTGTCGTTTCGGCGGAGGGGACTGCATAGCCCACTTCGCGCTTATTGCCTCAACACAACGCTTTGGAGTGCGCACTTACGAGAAGCACTTTTCGCGTCTGTGTGCGTTAAGTCTCAAAGTGGGGTGAATCGCCCCTTGACGGATCACCGAGTGAGGGATACTTACCGCACCGCTTCCACATTCAATGCGAGCGTGGCGGAATGGCAGACGCACTAGATTCAGGTTCTAGCGAGGTAACACTCGTGGAGGTTCAAGTCCTCTCGCTCGCACCAGCAGTTTCACTAAATTTTCGCTACACGGGGGTGAAGGTGATTTGACTTTTACCCCAACAAACCAAGTTTGTGATGGGAGAACATACTTTGAAGCACCACACGCGCCATGCACAGTTGCGAGTAGTTAACTCGGGGACATTTTCAAAAATGCGGATGGGTGTGGTGGTCACATCAGCGCTCGCGCTTCAGTGCGGGATCACCCCGGGTCGCCCTATAGAAGACGCTGGCTTCGCTGCGCCCGCCAATTGTCGACCCACAGCGATACCTGCAGATGGCCAGCTCAACGTGAATCTGGTGATGCATCACCTTCGCGGAACCGTGAAGCTCAACGGAGCCCCGCTTCCCCCCATCGAAGGCGGAGGAGGAGGAGGTGAATCGCGGGGACAGCTTGCATTTGTAGATCCTGTGCGAGGGACTTCGTCGCTCGTTTCGTTGGGCACAACCGCCACGCCCACACTCGATGTGCTGCTTCCGGCAGGCGAGTACACTGTGTTGTATGTTCCATTTCGCTCACCGTTCGGCGCGATGAGCGCTTCGGTGATGCCCGCTACCGCCGGCGTGGTGTTACGCGGACTGAGTGTACGTGGCGACACGATGGCAGACGTAGATTTGAAGACCGTCCAACTGAGAGCAACACTCAAGCTAAACGGCGCGCCGTTTCCAGAGTTTGCCCCAGACGTCACCGGTTCGATCTACCTACGCTCAACGGATGGGATTGCACCAATCGCGACGCTGAGAATGGGTGCATCAAGCACCCTGAGCGCGGCCGTCTTGCGAGGCGACTACTCTGTCTCCTTCACGACTAACACCTGCGACATGCCACTTCCTGCGGGTATTCCCTGCGGAAACTCTGAATTTCAAGACACCCTCTCCATTCAGGCCGATCTGAACACGACCATCGAGATGCGCACCGCCCAGTTGACTGGGACGGTCAAACTCAACGGTGCCGCGATACCTCAGCGAAACACCGAGAGCGGCGAACTTACTTTTTCTCGTCCGGGTGCCAGCTCTCCGTCCGCGAGAGTCCGGCTCGCCCAAGGATCCACGGGCAATTTTAGTCTCCGCCTTTCGCACGGGCCCTATCGTGTCGAGTGGGTCCCGACCAACGGGTTGTGCGCACAACCGGATTCGGGCGGACTCCCCTGCGCGGCGGGGACGGTGGTGCGCGAGCTGAGCATCGGCGGCGACCGCGACGTGACCATTGATCTGCGAACGGTTCGCCTCTCTGGACAGGTTACGCTTGGCGCCACGCCCCTTACCGAAGCCGAGCGCGTTGTGGGGCTTGTGGCGGTGTACGGCGAGAGCGGTAGTCCCGCAGCCACGCGCCTGACTGCGCTCAATGCAAACACTGGGTACTCGATGGCTTTGCTGGCAGGCAAGTATGACCTGGTTTTTAGTCCCTCACCCACAGTGTGTTCACAGATGCGTCCAATGGACGTGCGAGAGGTTCCTTGCGCTGAGTTCTCGCCTCGAAGGGCCTTTGAGCTTAACAGTGATCTTGTTGAGCACATTGACCTGCGACCCGTCGAGCTCGTCCTTCAGCTGCAGGGCCCTGGGGCACAAGATGCAAACGCCATTTTGAGTGTTCAGGGAGTGGCCACAGGTGCTCGAACAGGGTTTGTCCCGTCAAGGGTTGTTGGGATGGGTCTACGAGCGATCACCGTACAACCTGGAACCTATAACTTCATCCTCACCCAATCCATTCAGTGCTCGGGCTTCGGCGGTCTCATGCCCGGCAACACACCCTGCACGACAGGGTTGCTCCGGGCCGAGGTTCCTGTGATGGGGGCAACGACGGTTTCGCTCACGATCGATTCGCTTCGACTCAACGCAACAGTCTCACTCAATGGCGCTGCGCTGCCCGAAACCATGATCGGCGGTCGCGGGTATTTGGGGCTCATTGGCAGCAACGGGATCAGTCAGTTTTCGCTTCCCTCAATGGGACCGGCGACGGTGGACAAGCCGATCCTCCCGGGCAGCTACATCGGCTTCTTCAGCGGTTCGGTTGGCACGTGTGTTGTTGGAACGCCGGCGACTGTGTTCTGTGGACTGAGCTTCGTTCTTGGTTGCACGCAGTGATCCATCGAACTGCGTCGGAGCATCACGAGCGCGGCCCACAACGTCGAGCTTCTGCTTCGTAGTCCGTGCAATCACGGCTGCTCAGCGGTTGCCGACCACGCCAACGCTCTGCGCAGCATCCATCAACCCTCTTATCGGCAGACAAAGCGCGCGACGGCTCGGTACGAAGATGGCTTTGCCATCCAGATCCCCACTGATCCCCCAGTCATCGATCTAGCGATAGATCAGTACGCGTAGCAGTCGTTCGCGCCGAGCGCGAGGTGGCGATAGGTGTCCCCGTCGTGGCCACCACAGTTTCCTGTAAAGGACCCACCGAGGTGATACCAAGACGCGTTGCAACCCACCATGGTGAAGGTGGTCGTGCTCACGTACCCGGTCCCGGTGAGACTGCACAGTCCCTGTCCGAGCGCAGGTTGCGGACCGCCGTGGTTGCAGCCCGTCTCAAGGACGCGCGAAGTGTTCGCGGCAGCAAGTGTCATTGCAGCGCCACGGTTGCTCGACCAAACCCAGCTTGGGGTGGTGCATGTGACAGGCGTCCACTGCGGATTGCCTATGCACGAACTCGGCGCCATACAAACACCTGCAGTGCAGACTTGTCCGCCAGCACACGCGTTGCCGCAGCGACCACAGTTTGCAACCGAGGTCTGGAGGTTAATCTCGCAGCCATTTGCCTGCACGTTATCGCAATTGCCGAAGTTTGCCGCGCAGATGAAGTTGCATGAGCTCGCGACACACACCGGCGTCGCGTTTGCCCCACCACACACGTTGCCGCAAGCGCCGCAGTTTGCTGGGTTGTTCACCAGATCAATGCACGAAGCCCCACAGCGCGTGAGCCCTGGTTGACACGAGACTGCGCACACGCCAGCAGAGCACACCTGACCGGCTGCGCACACGTTGCCGCAGGCGCCGCAGTTCAAGTTGTTGCTCATGAGGTCTTGGCAAACCCCAGTGCAGTTGGTGAGGCCTGCTTGGCACGAGACCACACAAGCGCCCGCAACACACTGTGTTCCTGCGCCACAAACGCGGCCACAAGCGCCGCAGTTGGAGTTGTCGGTGTTGAGTGGTCGACAGCTGCCGCTGCAGTTGGTCAAACCGGCCATGCAGCTCACAACGCACGCGCCGGCAGAGCAGACTTGGCCCGCGGCACATACCCGAGCACAAGCACCACAGTTGTTAAAGTCCGTGGTCAGATCGCGGCAGCTTCCCGAGCAGTTGGTTTGTCCCGCAAGGCAGCTCACTTGGCACGCCCCGCCTGCACACACTTGGCCCGCTGCGCAAACTCGGCCACAAGCACCACAGTTGCCGTTGTCCGACTGCAGATCGCGGCAGCTTGCGCCACACACGTTTTGCCCACCGGGGCAGCTCAGCTCGCAGTTGCCCGCGTTGCACACTTCACCCGCGTTGCATGCTCGGCCACAAGCGCCGCAGTTTCCGCGATCCGAGGTGATGTCACGACAGAGTCCGCCGCAG
>JANNCG010001165.1:0-9294 GCA_031386385.1 Myxococcales bacterium | reverse complement strand
TCTTGATGCCTGTCGCAAGCGAGCTGTTGGTGGCACAACCCCGGCTGATGCGTGAGGCCATTGATCGCGGCGTCATGGCTTCAAACGCCGCTGTGTTGTCGCGAACATCACTGAGCATTGCAGCGATTTTGCTGATCGAATTCGGTGTGCGCTTTGTTCAAATGTACACCATGCAGTGGGTTGGGCAGCGGGCGATGGCGGCCCTGCGAGAGGACACCTTCTCGTTTTTGCTCAAGCAACGGCTCGCTTTTTTTGACCGTCAGCCTGTGGGTAGACTCGTGACCCGCGTGACCAACGACGTGGACGCGTTGGGAGAGCTATTTGCGTCCGGCGCGGTCAGCGCGCTGGGGGACTTGCTGACCCTTACGCGCATTGTAGTGGCGATGATGATCTTAGATGTGAAGCTCTCGCTGTTCGCGTTTGTAGCGGTGCCTCCGCTGCTGTTTTTGGTCAATCGATTTCGAAAACAAGCGCGCGAAGCGTTTCGCGAAATTCGTGGAAAAACAGCGAGAATGAACACGTATTTGGGCGAGCAAGTCTCGGGCATTACCGTGGTTCAGGCCTTTGGCCAACAAGAGCGATGCCAGGCAGAATTTGATGAGATCAACGTCGCGTATCGCGAAGCAAACTATCAGTCCATCCGCTACGACGCGATGCTCTTTGCCGTCGTTGAGATGTTCGCTAGTGTGTGTACCGCCGTGCTGTTATTTGTCGCAGCTCGCGCCGCTGGGTTTTCAACCACCAGCGCCGCGACGATCGGGACCTATGTCGCTTTTGTGCAGTACATTCGTCTGTTTTTCGAGCCCCTCCGCGAGCTAAGCGGCAAGTACACCATCCTTCAAAGCGCGATGGCGGGTGCAGAGCGAATCTTTCAGCTCTTAGGGCAACCGGAGCCAGACGCTGGGGTGGATCTTGCGATCGCAGAGAGCGCCAAGGCGATAGCACTTTCGGGCGATGCAGCGCGCATTGAATTTAAAGACGTGAAGTTCTCCTATGGGACCAGCAAGCAAGTGCTGCGTGGGGTGACTTTTGCAGTGAAACGAGGCGAGACCGTGGCGCTCGTCGGGGCAACCGGGGCGGGCAAAACAACGGTCCTCTCGCTCGTTCAGCGCTTGTATGAGATCGACGGCGGGAGCATCGAGGTCGATGGAGTGAATGTTCGTGGCCTGGCGAGTGAGCAGCTACGAAAGAAGTTTTCAGTTGTACCCCAGGATGCCTATTTGTTTCCGGGCGATGTTCTCTCAAACCTCACAGTCGGCGACGACAACCCGGATATTGCCAGAGCACAGGCGTGTGCGACAGACGTTGGACTCGATGCGGTCTTAGCGAAGCGTGGCGCCGGCCTTCAGAGCAAAGTTGAAGAGCGTGCTAGCAATTTCAGCGCTGGAGAAAAACAGCTCATCGCCCTAGCTCGCGCCCTGTATCGAACACCAGAAATTCTCTTGCTTGATGAGGCCACCTCAAGCGTGGACAGTGAGACAGAGGCGGTGCTTCAGAGCGCGATTGAGCGGGCGTTGAAGGGTCGAACGGCCATCGTCATCGCACACCGATTGAGCACCATTCGCAACGCAGACCGCATCGTTGTGTTTCACAAGGGCCTCGTTGCTGAGAACGGCACACACGACGAGCTCATTGCAAAGGGCGGGATCTACGCTCGCCTACATCAGCTCCAATTCGCGTCATCGTAAGCTGACCTGAAACTGAGCGATTGGCCGACGGCCAGCGAGGAAATTTTCCCGCGTATCTCCTTGACGGTCTAAGTTCGGGGAATTTATACTCCTCACGCGTCCAATTTCTAAGGACCCCTGAGTAATACGTCCCCAAAATGAACCGAGTTACGTTGGGTCATTGGGGAAAATTTGATCGAACTTTCGAAGGTTTGGTGATTTTACATGCAAAGATTGATCGAAGGACTGCACGAGTTTCAGCGAAACATTTTTCGGCCCCAGCGAGAATTTTTCGAAAACTTAGCGCACGGTCAAGCCCCAGAGACGCTCTTCATCACGTGTTCAGACTCGAGAATCAATCCGAACCTGATCACGCAGACCGAGCCAGGCGAGTTGTTCATCGTCAGAAATGCCGGCAACATTGTGCCGGCGTACGAGAGCCTTGGTGGAGAAGCTGCCACGATTGAGTACGCCGTGGCGGTGCTCGGCGTGAAAGACGTGATTGTGTGCGGACATTCTCACTGCGGCGCTATGCAAGCGCTGCTCAAACCCGAGCGGCCCCACACGCTGCCTGCAGTCACTGCGTGGCTTCGCCATGCCAGCGCCACCAGAGCATTGGTCATGGACAACTACAGCGATCTCCCTGCTGAAGCGAAGATCAACGTGGCCATGCAAGAGAACGTGTTGGTGCAGATCGAGCATCTTCGCGGCCATCCCGCAGTTGAGGAGGCGATCACACATCGAGGGCTTCGGCTTCACGGTTGGGTCTATAAGATTGAGACCGGTGAGGTGTTTACCTACGATCCTTCGAACAGGCAGTTTCAGTCCTTTCCGCAGGCGCGAGCGTCAATGTTTCCGATGCCAGTAGCCGCGAAGGCGATTTGATGCGCTCGAAGGATGTCCTCCAAGATGCCCTTGCCTCGATCGCTGTCTTTTTTGTCGCGCTCCCACTTTGCATGGCAGTCGCGCTCGCGAGCGGCTATCCACCCTCAGCCGGGCTGATTACAGGCATCGTTGGGGGACTCGTCGTCGGCACACTGCAAGGGACTCCGCTGCAGGTGAGTGGGCCGGCGGCCGGACTAACGGTCATTGTCCTTGAGCTTCTTCGGACGCACGGCGCAAGCAGGTTGGGGATCATAGTGTTCTTGGCCGGAGTGCTGCAGATTGCTGGCGCGCTGCTTCGAGGAGCAAGGCTGTTCAGAGCGATTCCTCCCGCGGTGATCGCTGGCATGATGGCAGGGATTGGTGTGATTGTTTTCTCTGGGCAATTTCACGTCATGATTGATGACCGCCCCGGACGCAGTACGTTGATCAATATCCTGACGATTCCACGTGCCATCCAAAAAGCTGCGCAGTTTAGTGCAGATCTTCCGCACGAAGAAGCCGCGCTCGTCGGCGTGATGTCCATCGCGATATTGTTTGGCTGGTCGAAGGTCAAATCAAAGATCGCGACGTATTTGCCCGGTCCACTGCTCGCGATTGTTGTGGTCTCGCTGTTTGCGAATATCCTAAAATTTCCGATCGCGTACGTGAATCCGCCGGAGAATATTTTTAGCACACTTTCAACGCCATCCTTGAGCACAATCACCGCGGCGATCACCGACTCTCATGTTTGGCTGGCGGCGATCGGATTGGCACTGGTCGCGTCAGCCGAGACACTGCTCTGTTCTGTGGCGACGGATCGATTGTCGCTTCTACATAAGGCAGACCTCAACAAAGAACTTCTCGCTCAAGGAGTTGGAAATACCCTTTGCGGTCTGATGGGCGTGCTGCCGATGACGGGCGTTGTGGTTCGCACGAGCGTCAATGTGCAGGCAGGTGCACGCACCCGATTGTCAGCAATATTGCATGGATTGTGGCTCATGGTGCTCGTACTCATAGGTGCGAAGCTGTTGCGGTTTGTGCCCGTCTGTAGTCTCGCTGCGATTCTCGTGTATTCCGGTGCCAAGCTGATCACTCAGCAAAACCTCTCAGAGTTGAGAGCGATTGGGCGCGTTGAGATCGCGACGTACTTCATCACCATTTTTGCGATCATTGCGACTGATTTACTCAAAGGCGTTCTGATCGGTCTCACGGTCGGGACCATCGCGATTCTGGTGCGATTGTCGAACTGTCGCATTACGATTCTTCGAGATGTGGTCACGAACGCAACAACGGTTAAATTGGTCGGCGCTGCGACCTTTCTCGCAGTGCCCAAATTGGCCGAAGTGCTCGACGAAATCGAGACCGGCGCTGTGATCAACATTGATTATTCCAGAGCTACGTTGCTGGACTCGGCAGTGCTGCAGGCGCTCAAAACCTGGAGCGAGCGACACGTCGCCCGAGGTGGCGTCGTAGAAATCGACTGGAACGCACTCAACGTCCGATTTTTCGGCCTCGTCGATCGATCGCTTGAATCAATACGACCGGCGGCGCTCGGGGGCTGAGGCGACCTCTGCGACGCGGCCACGGTGCAATCTGAGAACCGTCGGCGCGCGCTCACACTCCCACGTTGTGACGTTGGCAAAGAGTGTTTGATCGATCGTCCACGCACCGCCATCCTCGTGAATGTGGCCAAACAGATGCACCCCTGGGTTGGTGGAGCGCACACGCGCTCGCAAATCAACACAGCCCGTGCGACCCGCTGTGCTGCTGGTGTCGCCGATGCCCGCTGGAGGCCCGTGCGTGATTAACACGTCGATGCCTTCAGGAATCAGCGCCCATTTTTCAGCAATTTCGGCGCCCCGCTCGAGATTAAAAGCCCAGTTGTGAAAGGTTGGTTGCCAAGGAGATCCCCAAAACCGAAATCCCTCAATCTCAACGAGTGAATCTTCAAGATAGTGCGCGCTTGAGCCCAGAAGCGCTCTGGCGGCGACGGCCGCAGTTTGAAACGGCCAATCGTGGTTGCCTGCTACGACGATTTTGTACTGGTGCGGAAGCGCGAGAATCCAGCCGACCGCGCGCTCAAGTTCTGCAAAGGTTCCGCCGCGACAAAAGTCCCCTGCGTGGATAAATACGTCGCCATCGGGCACAACGAGCTCGTCGTGAAAAAGGTGTGTGTCGGCGACAGCGACGAGTGTGAGCGAATCGGGAAGGAGCACGATAGATCTCGCAAGATTGCCACAGGTGAAAAACGGAGTGTTCGCAAACAGTGCCTTTCACGGTATACGGGCGCCGTGGCAGGTCGCTGATCAGCCCTACGTATGCGCATCCGCAAGCTCGAAATCCAAGGCTTTAAGTCGTTCGTGGACAAAACGGTCCTCACGTTTGATCACGATATTACGGCGATTGTCGGCCCCAATGGCTGCGGCAAGTCCAACACCGTAGATGCGATTCGCTGGTGTATTGGCGAGCAGTCGGCAAAGACCCTTCGCGGTAAGTCGATGGATGATGTGATCTTTGCGGGGAGCGAAAAACGAGCGGCCCACAGCTTTGCTGAGGTGACCATCACGTTTGACAATCGCGATGGGCTCGCCGCTCCCGAGTTTAGCGCGTACCCCGAGATCGCGGTCACACGCCGTTTGAGTCGCGACGGGACGAGCGAGTATTCGCTCAACAAGGTTCCTGTTCGGTTGATGGACGTGGTGTCACTTTTTTTGGGAACGGGCGCGGGGTCTCGCGCTTACTCCGTCGTTGAGCAAGGGCGGGTTGGATTGATCGTGACTTCGAAGTCCGAAGATCGCCGCTCGTTTCTTGAAGAAGCCGCAGGGATCACCAGGTTTAAAGCGCGAAAAAAAGCAGCAGAAAAGAAGATTGAGCTCACGCGACAAAACCTCCTTCGCATTGGCGATTTGCTCACCGAAATCGAGACATCGCTGACCTCGCTGAAGCGACAAGCCCAACGTGCAGAGAAGTATCGAGCACTGCGCGCAGAGCTGCGCGAGCTAGAGCTTTATCTAGCAGCGCACCGACTGCTTGAGTTGATGGCGCTCTCTCGGGTAACCACTGCCAACCTTGAGCGGGTTGAAGCTGAGTATATGGGCGTCTCAGCGGCACTGGCGATGCTGGACGCTGAGACCGAGCTCACGCGAGCGAAGCTGTTTGCGTGTGAGCAGTCCCTTGAGAACGCACAGCGCGAGAGCTTTGAATCGGACAACGAAGTTCGACGGCTCGAGGCAGAGCTTGTGCGCACCCGGGATCAGTTTGGAGTGGCCGTAAAGCGACAAGCAGATGCGGCTCGAGAGCTGTCAGAAATTGGCGGACAGCGGACGTTGCTAGCAGATGAGCAGCTGCAACTATCGACGTCTCTTGATGCGCTTGCCGAGCACGACTACGAAGCCACCATGAGGCTCGCGGATGCTGAAGAAGCCCTGCGAGAGCTCCGTGAGAGGGTAAGCGCAGCGGAGGCCCGGCTGAGCGAGAACCGAAAATCCGTCACGGATGCCGAGAAAATCCTCGCCGGAAGTGAAGCGTCGCGCAACGCCCTGTCCAGAAGGCTGATCGAGTTTGAAGCTCGCCGCGCTCGACTCGAAAACGAACTCAACACGATTCAAAAACGAGGCAACGATCTTACGCACGCGGGTACAAACGTCAACGTGCAGCTTGAAGATCTGCGGGTTCGTCGAGACCTCATCGCCGCGCAACGTAATCAGCTTGAGCAATCCATCGGACCCGCCCGAGTAGAACGTGACGGGATTGAGCGACGACTTGCGGAAGTACGGCAAGAGTTTCAACGAGCCAGCGCACGCATGCAGGCGCTCAATGAGGTGGCTTCTCGTCACGAAGGTGTGGGCAAAGGCGTCCAGAGCATCCTTCGAGACCAAAGGGAGCGTTCGCGGGGATTGGTCGCCGACGGGCTTACCGCGCCCGGAGCGCTCGCAACGCTGGTGGCTTCGGTTCTTGCAGAGCGTTGGCAAGATATCGCCGTAAAAAATGTCGACGCGTCGATCGCGTTGGTTCGCTGGCTTCGGGGCGAAAACAGAGGTCGGGCGACGCTTGTTTCTGTGAGCGAAATTGCAGATATTATAGCAATCTCTCCGCACCCAGAGATGGACGGTATTGATGGGATGCTCATCGATCGACTACGGGACGAGGGTGAGATTCCTCCGGCGTTTGAAGGGGTCTTAACACCCGTCGTGATCGCTCACTCGTTGGATCACGCAGTGGCGGCCTGGCGCGCCGTCGGCGGTCTGTACGTCTATGTGACGCGTGACGGCGATGTCCTTGAGCCTTCGGGGAGAATCACCGGCGGGACGCCAGAGAAAGCCGGGGCAGGGCTTCTTGGGACGCAAGCTGAACTGCGCGCTCTTGAGCCGCGCGTTGAGGCGCTGCAATCCATGGTGGACGACGAGTCCGCCGCGCTCGAAGCAGCACGAGAGCGCGTGAGGCAGACGCAGACGGACCTTGAGGCGATGCGCGCGGACTATCATGCGCAAGAGTTGGCACTTTTGAGCGTTGAGCGCGACGCGAAGGCCCACGAGGCTGAGCTCGCGCAGAGCAACTTGCGCCGCAATGAGCTTGAGCGGGACGCAAGAGAAGTTGAACTCGCGCTGCAAGAGATGGAGCGCGAAGACCTTGTGTTTGATCAGAGTTTTCGCACGGCGCAACAGCAGCGTGATCAAGCCCGTGATGCGCTTTTGACCGATGAGCAAGAGGCCGTAGCGTGGCGGTCTGAAGTCGAACGTGCCTCGCAGCAGGTCACCGACGCAAAGGTGAATTCAGCGCGCGAAAGAGAGCGAGCAACGGCCGCTCGCAACGCGATCGCACGCTTAGAAAAGAGCGCAAACGAGCTCGGTGCTCGCGAGACCCGGCTCACTGTCGAGCTAGTGCAGTTGAAGGATGTTCAAGAGCGTGCTGCAAGCATGGAGGCGTCGTTGAAGCTCGCGATTGACGCGGGTGTCCTGAAGGCTCGGTCACTCAGGGATGCGCTCGCATTGATTCGAACCGACTACGACAGCCTGCGCGAGAATCTTGGCGAAGGAGAGGGACGCGCCCGAGGTGCACGAACCAAGCGCGAACAGCTGGCGAAGGCGCAATCGCAATGGGAAGTTCGTGAGCGCGAAGAGCAAATTGCCGTCGAGCACTTGTTGCACGGAGTGGCAGAAAAGCAGGGAGTTGTTTTGAGCAAAGTGGTCGGCGAGTACCACATGCGTCCGCCCCCAGAGGCCAAGGACCGCGATCGGTGCGATGAGGCGCGGGTTGCGCTTGAAAAGATTGGACCGGTGAATCTCGGAGCCATCGATGAGTACAACCTGCAAGAAAAGCGGCGCAGTTTTTTTGCGGAGCACCGAGACGACCTCAACCGGGCATTGCTGCAGCTAGAGCAAGCTATCGAGCAGATGAACCGCGAGAGTCGCAAGCGGTTTCGCGAGACATTTGACGCCGTGAATGAACATTTTAAGCAGCTGTTTCCTCGCTTGTTTCGCGGTGGGTACGGCGAGTTGAAGCTCACCAATCCAGAGGACTTACTTGAATCTGGCGTCGAGATTATTGCGCAGCCTCCGGGCAAAAAACTCGTCCATCTTGAGGCGATGTCTGGCGGAGAAAAAACTCTCACCGCGGTGACACTGTTGTTTGCGCTGTTTATGTACCGGCCGTCGCCGTTTTGTCTCCTCGACGAAGTTGAAGCCGCCCTTGATGAAGCGAACGTGATCCGGCTGAATGACCTCGTGCGTGACCTGACGGATCGATCTCAGTTCATTATGATCACGCACAACAAGCGAACCATGACGATGGCCGATGTGTTGTACGGCGTGACGATGGAAGAGCCTGGGGTTTCAAAATTGGTAGGCGTGAAAATGAAGCGTGATGAGAGCCGCGATTTGGCGGCGAACCCCGCGAGCATATCCTAGCGATTTTGCAGATCATTGAAGCCCACGAAAGCGGTGGTCAGGGTGCTGGTCAGAATGCGCAACGGGGGTGATTTGCGAGACAAATCGTAGGGGGCGGGGAGGGACGTTACGCGATTGTGTCCCCAGCGGGGCTGGCTCCATGGTAGACGCGGCGCGTTTGCCATGATTGATCAAGATAAAATTCGAAATATCGCCATTGTCGCACACGTCGACCATGGCAAAACCACCCTCGTTGACATGATGCTTCGCCAAGCAGGAACGTTTCGTGACAACGAAGTCATTCCTGATCGCGTGATGGACTCAAACGACCTTGAGCGCGAGCGCGGAATCACCATCCTCGCGAAGAATACAAGCGTCCGTTGGGGCGACTACAAGATTAACATTGTAGACACCCCTGGGCACGCGGATTTTGGTGGAGAGGTCGAGCGCACCCTGATGATGGCCGACGCCGCGCTGTTGCTCGTCGACGCTGCCGAAGGCCCGCTGCCGCAGACACGCTTTGTACTTCGTAAGGCACTTGAGCGCGGGTTTCCGGTGGTGGTCGTGATCAACAAAATTGATCGCGGAGATGCACGTCCCGAAGACGTGGTGAGCGAAGTTTTTGATTTGTTTTGCGATCTCGGCGCGACGGATGCGCAGGCAGATTTTGCCGTGCTTTACGCGATCGGAAAGCTCGGGATTTGTCGGTACAACCTGACTGACACGAACACCGATTTGAAGCCGCTGTTTGACACGATCGTGTCGCGCGTTCCGTCATCGAAGGGTGACGCAACCGGCCCGCTTCAAGTGCTGGTGACCAGCGTGGATCACGACGATTACGTTGGCCGGCTTGGGATCGGGCGAATCGTTCGCGGGAC
>JANNCG010001413.1:0-9024 GCA_031386385.1 Myxococcales bacterium | reverse complement strand
TGGCGCTCGGCGCGGGAGCTGCTGGAGCACAAAGCGGCCAGCTGTCTTGCGGATTCGTGAACATCAGCGCCGCAGGTGGACACTTTGTTCTTACCCCAGGCGCGATCACCGATGGAGGCTCACTCGGCGGCGACGCCGCTCCGGCCATGAGCTCGGGACCTCGCACCATCGCAGGGATCGCAGATGGCCGCGTGGGCACAGTGTTTCTTGGCGGCTGCGCGTTTGGCGCCCTCGGTGTGGGCGCGGTGCTATCCATCGAAACAGGATTCACCGCGATAAGAACGGGCGTTTTCACACCTCCCGTCGTCGTCGCTCCGGTCGATCCAGCGATGGTACAGCCCGGGATTGACCCCTCGCGTGTAAGCGGAGATGGGGGCACCGACGGAGGTGGAGGTGGAGGCGATGCAAGCGTAACCGATGGATCCGGATCCGATGGCGCCACGGGGCTGAGTGACGTGGACGCAAGCAACGGTTAAAAACTATACTCGCGGGAGGTGGAGTGGGGATCCTTGTCGCGCAGCAGCAACGACGCACCGATGAGGCACTCCATAAACGAAGGTACTTCCGCTCACTAGGTGATCGTGCGACTGTGTCCGCGAAGTGAGCAACACCTACCGAGTTGTGATTCAATCGATTGACGATCTGCTAGTGGTACGGGCACGGATAACCGTCATCAATTTTCAGTTTCCTCCCGTTCCGGCCAACCGGTGCTTTGGTCTTCAGGTACTCGCGGACGCGTTCTATTACGTGAGCCAACGCCAACGCGAGACCAACCTGACGCAAAAGGCGGCCAAGAAGCTCGCGTTACGCGCGGACGCACGAGTGATTGCTTATTCAGAGCAGCTCCAGTCGCAGCACGATCAAGAGTTCAATCGACAGCTTGCCGAGAAGGCCGAGTCTGAGATTGCTCGCATCGTCGAGCTCGAATACTCCAACTTCGACAAGAGTGACGAATGGAGAGAGGCGAACGAGCGGGGCGATGAGCCCGCTGTCTCATTTGCAGAACTCGACGTCTCGCAACTCTTGGAGTTTCAAGTAACGGACCGACAGCTGCTCGAACACCTCGTCGTTGGCTTGACGTGGGAAACCGCGATGTATGCCCGGGACGAAACCTACGACGCATTTGGCCACGGGCGGGCGCCAGGGTACGGGCGACTCGATCCCAATCGCCGCGCACCCGAAGCGTTCTCAGAAGCCATTCAACCTGTTTTTTCGTTTGGGACGGAGTTCAGTCCACCATGGCCCAACTATGTGGAGGCGCTTGGGCTCGGCCAGGCGGACATCCCAGAGCTTCTCGAGGTAGTTACCACGTGGGATCTCAGCCTCACCTACTCGGGGTTCTCGGCTGAAGAGTGTGGCCCGCGGCACGCGTGGAGAGCGCTCGGCCAGTTGAGAGCGTCCTCCGCGGTTCCGTCGCTGCTTGAAGCGCTACTCTACGAGCGAAATCTCGAGGCGATGGAGTATTCGGTAGAACTCCCGGCGGTCATTGGTCTGCTTGGTCCCGAGGCGATCGGAGCAGTCGAGACCTTTGTCGCGCGGCCAGACGTGGACTGTTGCATAAAGCTCGTTGGATTGCGGGGGCTCATCGCCATCGCCGAGACGGACAGATCTCAACATCCCGCTGTCGAGCGCGTCGTGGGCTCGATGCTCGCCAACTATCGCAACAACGCCTTGTATCTCAACTCAATGCTCATCAATTTGATGCTCAAGCTCGACCTGGTGCACCCAGGATTGGTCAAAGAGGTCCTTGAAAAAAAGAGGTGTTTGGCCGCGTCGTTGGATCGTACTGCGGTCGATGCTTTTCTCAAAAATCACTCGAGCGAGTAGGCTGCGCGGCACCAATGGTGCCATAGAGCGCACGGAGGCAGACTCTACTATATGTTAAACAAGATATTGTTGATGGCGTGGTTATTCTATCGCTGAAGCGGTTCACGAGCGCTCAGCCACTCTGGCGACACCCGATTCTCGCTCGGCTTTGTCGCGGTGGACAGCGCCACGATTCCGCCAACCATGGCACACGTGGTGTCACGATCACCAAGGCCCTCGACCGTTAGCCACATGGCCTCTTCGAAGTGATCCATCCGCGACGCCGCGCACCAGAGCGCAAACGGAACGGTATCCGACGACAGCACCATGGTCCCGTTTCCGAGGGCGCTCACCGCCAGCACCACCGAAGCACCATCACCCAACGATAGCGCCTTCGCAATCCCATCTCGTGTATCACACGGGGGAGTGAACTCGTGCACATACTCAAGCATCAATCGCTGAAATCCCTGCAATTTATCCATTCGATGCTCCCACGCCCAGCTCGCCGCGAGCGCCACCGCCACGGCCCCCGCTTGTGCATCTTCATGTGCGTGCGTGACCTGCGCGGACCGGCGTGCCTCTGCCACAACGCGCGCTGTATCTCCCGCAAAGTACGCCCCCAACGGAGCCACTCGCATCGCGGCGCCGTTTCCCTTTGAGCCCATCCCATCAAACGCGCGACCCGCGGCGCTCTGCCAAGGAGTCCCGGTTCCGATAGCCTGAAGGATGCTGTGCGCGGTACCGCCGTACCCACGCATTTGATCGTTGAGATAACGCTTCGCAAACAACCGCGCGAGCAGCTCTTGATCCACGGTCCCTGCCCGCTCAAGCACCTCAACCACCGACAACGCCATCTCGGTGTCATCGGTGTACCCCCACGGAGCTTGAGGCTCAGCGCGCGCGGCAATCAGCATCTCGACTGTGTACGGATTGCCGAAAAATCGCTGACCAAATGCATCTCCGACCGACAGTCCGTCGAGTGAGACGTTCATTCGTTGCAAAGGCGTAAGGTCCACAGACAAGGGTGTATGGGTGCTCATAAATTCTTTAGCGCTTCTCGTTTAGACAGCCCCGACAGAAGCTTGTCGTTCACCCGCACGTAACGCTTCACCTCCTCGGGATCAACCCACGCATACGACCGAAGTGCCCACCCGATCGCTTTGCGCAAAAAGAACTCTTTCGAGTCCATCGCTCTCTCAATGCACTCGTACAGAAGCTTCAAATCGGTGTCTTTTTTAAACGAAACCTGACAGATAATCGCCGCACGCCGAAGCCACATGTCCGTCGACTTACTCCACATGCGCATGGATTTTTTCAGCTCTTTCGGATGCCGTCGAAGCAATATTCCGCCCACTCGGTGGATCGCGATCTCGTCGACAAAGTCCCACCACGCGCCCGTCACGATCATGTGCTCGTACAGCTCAAGCTGCTCGGGAATGTGCCACTCAAGCGCACGCTTATCCCCCGACAGCGCGATCGCGGCATAGCGCTCTTCGCGATAGCTGGCGTGATCCCAAAGATAGAGTACGTCCTCAAACCATTTTTTCGGAGCGGTGACACTGTGGGTCGCAAACAGCTCTTTGCACGCGCGACGCAGAGGGACGGCGGTGACGCCAAGGTACGGCATGGCAGACTTCATATACGCCTGCATTTTTGCTGCCCGAGTGGGATCTGCGATGGCCACAAAAGTGTCGCGCACTTGCAGGAGCAAGGCTTTAGATGTCGTCATAGATCCTCATCTCGAATGGGCTGTTCGATGCTCAACCGTGTGCGTGATGCACCGTGGGCTCCCACGCGCCGTGGAGTGGAAAAGGCAGCCGATGAGAGAAGTACACCCGCGCGAGCTCAATCGCCGGATCGCGAGCGTCCAAGATCGCAATAAAGGTCTTGTCTCTTTTGGCATCGTAGACCGAAGTGAGGATCCAACCGTCGTCCTCTGCGGTGCCGTTCGGGCGCGGGACAAACGTCGGCTCGCTAGGATATTCCCAATCATTAAACACGCTCTCTTGGGTTTGCTTGGTCCTGTAGTCAAACTTGCACACCCGATCTGTGGGACCGTGGTTCACCAACGCCCAGAGGTATCGAGCCTCAAATCCCTGCTTCGAGGGAGCCGTCGACGGAAAGTCACAGTTCGCCTCCCAGATGACCTCAAAGTGACCTTCGCGTTTATCCAGGTCGATATGCAATCGCTCAAGCTTTGACACCGGGGCGTTGAGCCAGCCTTCACCACTTCGAAGTCCCTCAAGCATAAACGCGTCGCCCAAATTGAACTCGGGGTACTTACAAATATCTACCGCTATTTTTCCAGGTGATACCTCAAACGCATTGGCGAAGTGAAGGCCCATAAACGCCGGCATCTTAAAGATGATTGGCTCCGCGGGCTTGCCATGTTCATCGTGTTTGGCCAGTGGCACAACGACAATCTCGGTCCCGTCCTCTGGGTGAAACGAGATAAGATCCATCACCGGTTTCGTCCCCAGCATCATGGGCGTCATGCTGACCCGTAGCGGTGGATTGGTAAAAATGAGGTGCTTGTTCGACATCGCAAAGTCGTGGACGACAACGGGCATTGAAGACAAGTGAACCGACGCGGTGTGTGTCGCCGAGGACGCGGTCGGAAGCTCAAACAGCTCAAGCCCCGAGCGCAGCCCCATGTGTGGCCCGAAGGCATACGCGAGGTTTGTCTCTGGATGAACACGGACGTGGGCGTTGAGCCCTTGCTTTACAATTCCGCCAAAATCGCAGGGACCGATGGTCTCCAAAGTGATCGGATTGATCTCATAAGGGTTGGCCATCTCGGTCATCGCAAACACTCGTCCCTGCCAGCAGAGCACATGAATGTTGCTTGGATTTTTCGCCTGACCAAACAACCTCTTGTGCCACAGTGGTCCCATGGTGAAGCCCGATCCATAGAGCATTTTTCCGGCGGCCCGCTCCTCTTTGAGGTGAGTGGTCTCTGTGACACGAATGGCTCCGTTGGCCTTTCCGTCGAAAAACTGCACCGCGCAGATCGCGCCATCGCCGTCGAGCCAATGTCGATAGGGTGTCCCTTGCGCGTCGAAAACGGCGGGGCCATTTTTGTAGAGAGTCCCACGCAAATCAGCCGGAATGCTGCCGCGGACCTCTAGCGGCTCAAACCCATGCTCGCGGTCAAGCGACTGAAACACTGGGGCCATCGCAGCACGAGCTGCTGAAACTTCAGGATGCGAGGGTGAATTTGTCATGAGCGAAATGCTCGCACTCTGCGAGTTGCAGATGAAGCACATTCTTCGTCCGATTCAGGTCGATCGAAAAAACTCTATGTGTCACCGAGTTTTACGAAACGTCAAATTGTACCGAACTTCTCCCACCAACCCGTGAGACGCGGACTCAAGCGCCTCAACGCCATGATAGCGCAGCCGCGCGGGGCCACCCCACACTGCGATGTCCCCGTGCACCAGTCGCACACGCTGAGTTTTCGCCGAGCGCGTGAGCCCGCCGAACAAAAATACCGCAGGAATTCCAAGTGAAACAGACACAATGGGCGCTGAAAAATCTCGCTCATTTCTGTCCTGGTGCAGCGTCAGTCTCGCGCCAATTTCGTACCGATTGATCAAGCACGCGTCGGGCTCAAACCCAACAAAACCCGCCTCTGCCGCAGCCTCTTGCGCAAGCGCTCGAAACACCTCGGGCATCACGGGCCAGCGCTTTGCAGAATCGGGATCCACTGCGTCGTACCGATAGCCCTCGCTGTTTGAGACCCAGCCATAATCCCCGCAGTTGGTCATCGCGACAGACATGCGAAAACCTCCGGGTGTGATCATCTGCCGAAACGGCGCTCGTTCAGTCACTGCGGTGAGCGCTTCAAGAATGATCGCGTCTCGAGATCGCGCAAAGCCACGAAGCACGACCGCCCCCTCGCACAGAGGCTCGGTGGACGGCGACTCTGGCGAAAGTGAGGCAAACAAATCCAAGGTCATCGCGTGGGGTTAACCACTGAGAGCCGCTGAGCAACCCCACCCGTTGCATAACCCGCAAGCACTGCCGCGCGAACCTTGAGGCGCAGACGGCAGAGTGTACGCGAGATTATTGAACGGCGCGGCCTGCGACGAGGTTGTCGAGCTGCGTCGCGATCACTGTGTTTTCGCTCACAGAGTATCCCTGGCGCTCGCGCACGATACGACCGTTGCGGTCGATCCACACGCTAAACGGCGGGTTGGCTGGGACCTGAAATTGGTTTTTCACGGTCGAGTTTTGGTCCCACACCACGGGGTATGTGAGGTTGAGGGTCCGAACGCGGTTGGCGGCGTTTGAGATGGTCTGACCGTTGTCGAGCGCGACAGCGACCACCATCAAGCGCCCAGCGTGGCGAGCGAAGTGTTGCTGATAGAACTGCATCTCTTGCAGACAGGGCGCGCAGGTTGTGTCCCAGAACAAAATCACGACTGGGCGGTGCGCCGTGAGGTGATCACTGAGACGAAAAAGTGACCCACGCACACCCGTTGGTGGGCGAAGGGACCAAGTTGCGGCTTGCGCTCCGACCGCGGCGTGAGCCGGTGGGGTTTGGAGAGAGGCAAACAACGCGAGGGCGAGCATTGCAGAACGTACCGTAGTTTTCATGGCTTTATCGCTGTCCCTCTAAGACGTAACAGACGGGGACAAGAATTCAAATGCGTACTGAAAAAATTCGGACAGGCTGCGCTATTCACTGATACCATTGAAAAACAAGCGTCCAAACTCATGAATAAATCACTATTTTTAGCGGCATTTCAAACATTCACCGCATGTTTGCTACTGGCTTGCAGCCCCCCGGTGCCCGCAGGTGACGTCGTCACCGGCGATGCCGTAGTGCTCACCGACACCCCCACCGCGACACCCGATGTTCGCACGCCGCTCAACTCTCCATTGTTGGGCCGATGCCGCGATGACAGCGATTGCAGCTCAGGCACATGCGAGACCGAGGCAGCGAGTGGATGGTCCGGCGGGATGTGCTCACACACCTGTATGCGCGACGACGAGTGCTCAGATGGGCTCGCCGAGGGAGTCTCTGCGCGATGTATGCCAGCGGGCGCTCGGCGCATTTGCATGCGGGCTTGCTTGAATGGCTACGACTGTGGACGCGAAGGGTACACCTGTCTGCTGGTTAACCCAGCGGGCCCCGCCATGAGAGAACCACCGCGATTTTGCCGGCAGTCTTGCACTGAGACCTCTTGCGTATGGGGCACTCGATGCAACCCATGGTCCGGCGCGTGCGAGGCGATGAGCGTCCCGACGCCTCCGATGGGACAGGATGTCGGCGAGCCCTGTGTTGTGATGGGGACGATGAACAACTGTCGCTCGGGACAGTGCGTTCCGGCGCAAAATTCACGCGGACAGTACACCGGGTGGAACAACGGATACTGCACCTCGTCGTGCACGCTCCCCGTCGGGTGGAACAACTCAAACCTCTGGCCCATGAGCACATTTCCACGGGCAAATTGTCCCGAGCGCGCAATCTGCTTCCCAGACTTTGAGCCGGGGATCGGCGAGCGTGATCCGGGCACTTGCTACCACGAGTGTCGCTCGGACGCGGACTGCCGAGTGGCAGACGGGTATGCGTGTCGCAAGTCCTTTATGCTCGCGACGGGCGCGCGCAATTGGCAAAATGGCTTCTGTTTGCTCCGTGGTTGCACACCGGGGATGGACGCAAGCTGCGGCGCTCCAGGGCTCATCTGCGAAGCACAACAGCGGGTTCAAAACGGCCAAACGGTGACCGTGGGGGTGTGTCGCCCACCGGGACCACCCGTCACGGATCCAGGGCCCGAAGCGGGTGTGGCGGATGTTCCGAATGCGGCGGTGGATGTCCCGAATGCGGATGTGCCCAACGTCATGGATGTTAACGAAGACGGCAACGGCTAAACAATATGAGCTCGATTCAGTACACATTGTTCACGCTCGCACTGGTCTCGATCACCGGATGCTCCCCAAACCCGGTGACCGGAGATGCCGCAGTGACCCCCGACCAACCCACTGTTGTGATCGATGGGATGGGCAGCTCATGTGCAGAACCACCGCATCCAAACCCAGGCACAATGGTGGGTACTGATTTCGCCAACGTCACCATGCCGTACTGTGACGACACGCAATTTAATTTTTATCAGAACGGTTTTTGCGACAATCGATTGACGGTGATCATCCTGTCTGCGGGATGGTGTGCCCCATGCCAGGCAGAAGCGCAAAACCTGCAAGCCATGATCGTCGACACCTACGCGGGACGGGTTCGCGTTGTGACTGTCTACGGCCAAAACGTCAACCGCTCAGCGCCCACGGCTGCCGAGTGCATGGCGTGGAAGACCCGCTACCGGCTCAACACACACATGGTGTACGATCCCATGGGTGTGATGCAGCAGGTGTTTCCGAACCAAGCTTACCCCTCGACACTCATTGTGGACCGCAACGGCCGCATCCAGGCCCGCGAGTACGGGACAAGTCAAGGCTTGGCCGGCCTCCGCATGGAGCTCGACCGCTTGTTGCAGTAACAAACTAGCAGGTCACTCCGGGGAGCTGACTCAAGGCCACCCCACCGCTTGTGTAAAATTGGGGCCAATCTCTACGAAGAACTTCGGACTTCTGAGAATTTCTTCGATCCGCTGCAAGATTTTCGCCCGGGTGAACGTCCCGTCCATTATTCGATAGTATCGCAGAGCAATACACTCTGGGCTTTGATTTTTTTGCGTGTTTGGCGCTACAATCAACGCTCAGTCGCGCAACAACGTGCACCCACGCTCGCTGTGCAACTTCGACCGACTCTGTTGCGAGGAATAAAATCATGAAATCGATTCAACTGTCTTTGTCTGCAATGGCGCTTGTTGCGCTTGCAGGTTGTGCACCCGTGATGAACAACGCAGGCGACAGCGGCGTCAGCGTTGACCGTCCCAATCCTACGGGAGATACGCCCGGGGCTGCCTGTGCTGAGCCAGCACATCCCAACCCTGGCGCAGCCATTGGGACAGATTTTGAAAACGTCGTGATGCCTTACTGCGACGACTCACAGTTCTCTTTCTACGCAAACAACTTTTGCAGCAGCCAGATCACGTTGATCATCCTGTCTGCTGGTTGGTGCGGACCGTGCCAAGCAGAGGCCCGGATTCTTGAGGACGCGATCACCCAGAATCCAGACTACGTGGGCAAGGTTCGTGTTGTGACTGTATATGGTCAAAACGTTAATCGCACTGTGGCAACAGCGCGAGAGTGTGCTCA
>JANNCG010000139.1:0-2081 GCA_031386385.1 Myxococcales bacterium | reverse complement strand
AACTCTGTCGGCAAGGGATCGCAAGCGATCTGCCACAACGCGGTGATCGAGTACATCGCGCTTCCGGGCCAAGTGGTCGCAGGGACCGACTCGCACACGTGCATGGCCGGCGTCTTGGGATGCTTCGCGTTTGGTGTGGGTAGCACTGACATGGCCAACGCGTGGTTTACCCGAGACATTCGCGTGCGTGTTCCAGAGAGTGTGCACGTGATTTTGCGAGGCAAATTGCAGCACGGAGTGACCGCCAAAGACGTGATGCTCTATCTGTTATCTCAGCCCTACTTCAAAACGGGCGACGGGATCGGAAAGGTCCTTGAGTTTGACGGCGACGGGACCTTCGGGATGGGCCTTGATGAGCGCGCAACCCTGACCAACATGAGCGTTGAGGCCGGTGGCTTTACCGGGATCATCGCGGCGGACGATCTGGTGGTGAACTACCTCGCTTCCCGACGCAAAAACACCAGCGTGGCAGCGCTCAAGGCGCTCTGTGTGCGAGCGGACGACGGCGCTACCTATGCGTACACGTTTGACATCAAGCTCGATGAGATCGTCCCGATGGTGGCCACACCAGGGGACCCACGCAATGGTATTTCACTAGCAAAAATGCAGAATAAAGTGAAGATCGATATTGCCTATGGTGGCTCGTGCACGGGGGGCAAAAAAGCGGACATGGACATGTACGCAGAGGTCCTTGGCGACGCGGTGGCGAAGGGACGAACAGTCGCGCCGGGCGTGAAGCTGTTTATTCAGTTTGGCTCACAAGAGATCCGCCAGTACGCAGAAGACAAAGGCTATATTGCGCTGTTTCAAAAAGCCGGAGCTGAGTTGATCAACCCGTCATGTGGAGCGTGCATCAAAGCCGGTCCGGGCGTCTCCGACAGCAAAGAGCAGGTGACCGTGAGCGCGATTAATAGGAATTTTCCTGGTCGATCGGGTCCTGGTGCGGTGTACCTAGCGTCACCGTTTGTCATCGCGGCGAGCGCCATTGAGGGCTTCATCGCATCGCCTGAGAGCATTCCTCAAGCTTAGTGCGCTTCGTCGGGGCGCGCGGTTGGCGGTGCGGGGGCAAACGCACGGGTGGCATATTGACCTCGCGCGATGGCCAGCGCGTCAAGCATTTTGGGCGAGTACCGCGTCTCGTCTAACCGAAGGTCTTGCTGCACCGTGAGCGCGTCACGAAGCGCTTCTGCGGCCAAATCGACTCGGTCCATGGCTACGTAGGACTCAGCCAACACCAGCTGAATTCGCAGGCGTTGCGCGTTGGTGACGTCCGTCGTGCCAAGCAACCGTGAGCCCAGGGCGAGCGCCTCGACAAACTGGCCGTGATCGACAAGCGAGGCCAGTGTGGCCAGGCGTGAATCAAGCTGTTGTTGCGTGCGTGCCCCGACGGCGAGCGATGGTCCGGCTTCGCAGACGGGCTCTTCGCGAAGGACCAGATCGGGCATAGGCAGCAAGAGCACCTGACCGCGCTGCAGACGAAGCGTCGGGAGGCTGTTAAACGTAGCGACAAACTGCGCTTGTGCGCGATCTCCATAGTATCGCCGAGCGATCTCAAACAACGGCTCAGCGTCCTCAGCGGTCACGTACCTGAGCAGATACGGGATGCGAACGACCGCGCCCACCGACGGAGGGACGCGCACATCTTCGCGATTGACCTGTGCCAAATAAAGAGCACGCGTCACGCTGCCAAACTCGCGGTACGCGATGCGCTCCCAAGTATCCCGCTCTCGCACCCGATAATAGCTCACGCTCGGAACCACCACCCGAGTCGCCACCACAATCCCCGTGCTGGACTGCAAATTGAGCGCGTTTGCAGCGACCAATATCACCTCGCGCGAGACATCTCCGTAGTACCTCTGCGCGATCGAGGCCAGGGTGTCCCCGTGCCGCACCACGTGAACAATGTCCGCGTCGGAAGGTTGTGCAGCGACCAAGAGCGAAGCAAAGGCTGCCAACGCGAAGAGTTTCATTGGTTTTGAGTTGTACTTTGTCACGATTATGGCGTCCTCTCGGCGCTTGGCGGTCCGCCCGAGCTCGCCCCGGTGCTTGCTCCGGGACCGGCGGTCGCTGCGGTACTCGTC
>JANNCG010001089.1:0-14752 GCA_031386385.1 Myxococcales bacterium | reverse complement strand
CTTCGCGCGCCGCCCGACGAAGCAGCTCTCCGTCGATTGAAGCTCCGAGTCCAAACACCCCCGAGAGGGTGCGGCGGAGCTTGGTAAGATGCGCGATAGTGCCCAAACGAGCAGCAAAATCTCTCGCAAATGAGCGCACGTAAAAACCCTTCGAGCAGCGAAGATGCACCTCGCACTCGCAAGCCTCGGGTCGATATCCGGTCAACTCTGCAGAGACAAGCTGTACTGTACGACCCTCCATCACGAGCTCTTCACCCCGACGAACACGCTCATGGGCTGCTACGCCCTGCATCTTGATCGCGCTCACTTGTGGCGGGATCTGCTCGTGCACGCCCACCATCGCTTCAAGGGTTTGTGCGAGCTGCGCGTGAGTGAGCGCCGGGGGCGAGATCAGCGTCTGGGTGACGGTTCCGTCAGAGTCCAGCGAGTCGGTCTCGACGTGAAAGCGGACCGTCGCGGTGTACTCTTTCACATCCGAGGTGAGCCACAGCGACAGCTTGGTGGCCTCTTCAACCAAGATGATCAGAACACCGGTTGCTAACGGATCCAACGTCCCTGCGTGACCAACTGCGCGCGTTGCGAACACTCGACGCGCCCAGCTCACCACATCGTGCGAGGTGGGCCCTGACGGCTTATCGACAACTAAAACGCCAGACAATCCCGCGCTCGTCGCACCGAGCGAAGCCATTACTCGACGGATTCTTTGGCTTTTTTGCCGCCTCGAAGCTCTTGCGAGATCTCTTCGAGAAGCTGCTCAAGACGCGCACCGCCATCTGCCCGCAGTGGCTTAAACACAAGCTTTGGGACGTGTCGCATCCCAAGCGAAGGAGCGAGTTTTGCGCGCAACGAAGGCGCAATGCTGCTCAGAATCGTGACGGCGTCGTTGGCCTTTTTTTGTGCCTCATCGTCGCCGAGAACCGTGATCCCAATCCGAACCATCGCCAGGTCGGGAGTGGCCTCAACCCGCGCGATGTTGATCAACGCCAAGCGCGGATCCGTCAGATCTTTTGAGAGAATAAACGCCAGGGCCTCGCGAACACGGGACGCTACACGCTCAGGTCGACGACCATCACTTTTGGTTTTCGGTCGCGCTTTGCCTTTGGGAACGTTGCGTTCTTCGCTCACGAGTTATTCGCCCCAACGCACGAGCAAACCAACCTCGGCCTCTGCTGCGCTCTTCAGTGCGACGCGAAGCAGACGAAACATCGCCGCAGCCGTCTCAGTCGGACCGGCTTCAGAGTCGTACTCGTGCTTGCCTGCCAATATTTGTTGAATGACCTTTGGGTCTGGAGCGGGATCGCCGGGACGCAAGCACTCATGTTTAACAATGCGAACGATCGCAGCAGCAGTGGCCGCGCGATTTTCTTTTCTCAGCGCCTTACCGACGCGGATTGAGAAGGCTCGGCAACGATCTGCGGAGAGAGTTACCCGGCCGGGTTTCGTGCTGTTCCACTTCCACACGCGTCCCGAGAGCTCGGTCAGCGCGTAGATCGCCATCTCAAGGGGATCTCGACCGGTCCACTCAAACCGCCACTGAATGTTCAGCAACTCACCATCTTCGTCGATAAGTTCAAACGTGACAGAGCCTTGCTCGAGCACAGCTATTGTCGTCGATACTGCTTTTCTTACGGCCATTCGCTTTGCCACTCCGTCATTGCTTGCTGCACAATCGCTCGTCATGGACCGCTCAGAGGTGAGCGGCCACCTCCTCGTGCTCGTAAGCTTCAATAATGTCACCCGGCTTCATGTCGCCGTAGCCTTCGAGACCGATACCGCACTCATACCCTTGGGCGACCTCTTTCGCATCGTCTTTGAATCGACGAAGCGAACCAAGTTTGCCCTTCCAGACTTCGACAGAGTCACGCACGAGCCGCGCGCTCGCGTCGCGGAGAATCTTGCCGCTTGTCACCATGCAACCCGCAATCACGCCGGTCTTGGTGATGCTAAACACTTGGCGCACTTCTGCTTGGCCAAGGGTCTTCTCGATGAGTGTTGGCTTCAGCTGGCCGACCATCAACGCCTTCATCTCATCGATGGCGTCGTAGATGATCGTGTACAGCCGCATAGTGACCTTGGTGTTGTCGGCGGACTGCTGTGCTTTTCCTTGCGGACGCACGTTGAAGCCGATGACCGTGGTTGGAATCGAAGACGCCGCCGCGAGCTGAACATCGCTCTCGGTGATACCGCCGATGCCTGAGTGAATCACGTGAACTTTGACCTTGTCTGTCGACAACTCGACCAGAGCTTTTGACAAAGCTTCAATCGAAGCCTGAGCCTCGGCCTTGATAATCACGCCCATGGTGATGGAGACGTCCATCGACAAGTGCATCGAGATGCGCTCTGCAAGCGTAGGACCTGCACCACCGCCAACAGGGCCTTTTGCCACTTTGGCTTTTTGCTCGTCCACGAACGCGAGAACTTTTTTCAGATCCGCGACAACGTGAAAGCGATCACCCGCAGCGGGAACTTCATTGAGCCCAAGAATCTCTACTGGAGTACTTGGACCTGCTTTGGTAATTGGCTTGCCGCGGTCGTCGAACATCGCGCGGATTTTGCCGAATGACGTCCCCGAAAGGACCAGATCGCCCGCGCGGATAGTGCCATCCTGCACGAGAATACGAGCGACAACACCACGACCCTTGTCGAGCGTCGCGTCGAACACGGTGCCCGAACCGGGGCGCTTTGGGTTCGCTTTGAGCTCGAGAATCTCGCTCTGAAGCGCGAGTGATTCGACGAGCTCTTCAATTCCAGTTCGCTGCTTTGCGCTCACCGGGACCACGAGCACTTCGCCACCATGCTCTTCAGCGATGACTTCATAGCTAAGCAGCTGGTTGATCACCTTCTCGGGATTTGCGTTCGACTTATCGATCTTGTTGAGCACGACCACGATCGGGACGCGCGCCACTTGAGCGTGACGAATGGCCTCGATGGTCGTTGGCATCACGCCATCGTCCGCCGCGACGACGAGCACTGCGACGTCGGTGGTCTTCGCTCCACGCGCACGCAACTTGGTGAACGCTTCGTGCCCAGGAGTGTCAAAAAACACAACGGGGCCCTTCTTCGTCTCGACGCGATATGCGCTGACTTTTTGGGTGATTCCACCCGCTTCACCTTCGGCCACTCGCATGCCCAAGATGGCATCAAGCAGCGTCGTTTTGCCGTGATCCACGTGACCCATCACGGTCACCACAGGAGCACGAACCTCGTAGTCGTCTGGGTCGTCACGAAATGCAGGAACCAACGCTTTGATCGCGTCATCGGTGCTCACCGCGACGTTTTCAACTTCGTGCCCGAACTCTTGCGCGAGGAGTGTGGCCTCATCAATGTCGAGCGTCGTGTTGAGATTGAGCCCAATTTTGCCCATCGAGATGAGCTTCATCAACACCTCGCTGGCCTTACGGGACAGCTCAGATGCCAAGCGCTGGACAGTGATTTGTCCCTCAATCTTGACCACTCGTTTGTGTGCTGCTGATGGCTGCGTGGTCGGCGCCGTGGGACGACCCACGGTTCGAACTCCAAACTGCGGCCGCATCCCCGGCTTGAAAGCACCCGTTGGACCTTTGCCAGGCACAAACCGACCACCCGGCTGGGGGCGGCCGGTGCCCTTCAACCGATCCTGCGAGACCTCTTGGCGGCGGGGCGTCTGCGACGGTGCCTTATCGAGAGTAATGATCGTCTTGGTCGTTTGATCCCAATACGAAAACCCCTTCTGCGGCGGCAACGACTTGGTGTGCATCGTTGTCGAAGTTTTCGTCATATCTGACTCAGCTTCAGGCCGAGGCGGATCGGTTCTCGGAGCATCTGCTCGCTGCGGCTCACCCCGTGCACTGTCCGCACGCTGCGGATCGCGGCCAGCGGTTGCATTGGATGCCCGAGGCGTTCCAGACGACGCCATTGGAGGGACCTCTCGTGAGGTCGGAGGCTCAGTGTGCGCGACCGGCATAGGCGCCACTTCAGCTGGTTTTTCACTCGCTGTTACCGATGCAGGTACCGACGCGCTCTCATGAGCGATCGGCGCCGCGACCACTGGTGGTGGAGTCTGCACGGGCTCCTCAATACGGGCCGAAACGACCGGTGCCACCACCGCAACCGGAGCTTCGGTGGGAGCGATCGCAGCAACGCTTGTTGCCGCAGGGACCACCGCAGGCTCGGGGTCTTTGCTTGGGACGACAGCTGGATCTGCAACGACCGTTGGAGGAGAACTTGCCTCGACGGTGACGTCTGCAACAACCGCGATGACAGCGGGGCTTGCATCCGTGGCTTGAACGGGAGCTTTCTCGCCAAGATCTTTCGCGGGCTTCGCGTTTGCTGGAGCCTTCGCTTCAGCTGGGCCCGTGCGCCCTTTTGTGCCTGGCCGTTTGGTCCCGACCTCGACGGGCGGAGCGACCGCGGCGACCGCTTCGGCGACCACATCCACACGCATGACGCGATCCGTACGCTCAACCACAGCCACCTCGGGTGCTGCTTTGACCACTGGAGGGCTAGGCTCCACGGTTGGCGCCACATACGGAGCGGGCGCCGGGGAAACGTAAGCCTCGACAGGCGCGGCAGGACGCGGGCGCTTCACACGCTTGATCACCCCGTCCGGGAGTTGGATCTCAACCCACTCGTCCTGCTTGTCTTTCTGCAGGGCGTTTTTAATTCGCTCTGCGTCATCTGTGGTCACTTTGGACATCTGGTTTTTCACCTCAAGTCCAAGCGCACGCGCGCGCTGCACCACAAGCTCGTTATCTAAACCAATATCTGCTGCAATTTGATAAATTTTTACGCTCTGATTCATCAGGTCTCCAACCGGGCAATCCGATCGAGTGTCACTTGAAATTCTTGCGCGATTTGAGGCTCGAGCAGAGCTGCAATGGCAACTTCACTCCTCGCAAACCACGCACCTAAATCTGCTTTGCTCGGCACCGTTCGTAGCTCACAACCACGCTCGAGCAACCGCTCGGCCAAGTTGCTGGTGTGTTCGCCAGCATCCTTAGCCACAACAACTAAAATCAAGGCCGAAAGCTTCTTGGTCGCGAGGACGGCTTGTTCAACTGCCTCTGCACCCACAGCTACCCTGCGCCGACCTTTGGCGCTCGAAAGCAAGCCTTCACGCCGGCGTCGAAGAGCGACCTTGGTCTGCTCAATGAGTGCGACTGCTGCGAGCTCTGGTTGAATCGCGATCTTGAGCGAACGCTCAACAGCGTGACGTTTTGCGGCAACCTCGAGGCACTTGCGGCTCGGATGAATCCAAGCGCCGCGCCCTCCAGCTGTTCCGCTTGGGTCCACTGCGATGCTGCCATCAGGACCCTCGATTAAGCGAACAAACTCAGAACGATCAGCCACCGCCCGACACGCCACGCAGGTCCGTTCAGAAGCTGCAACTTTCTTAGCTGCTTCTTCCGCCTTTCTCACTGCAACGGCTTTGTCGATGGTTTTTTGCTGCATTCTGTCAGTTATTCGCTTGTGTTCGTAGTTCGCACGCTGTGAGCGCGCTTTCGTGCTTCGTCAATTTGTCGCCACTCACCGGCCAGAAATGCTTCTGCGCCAGCTTTGAGCAACCGAGTTCTCCGCGCGCCAAGAGAGCTTTCGCGCGAAAGACTCTCTTCGTCACTACTCTTGAGTTGATCAACTGATTTGATTCCGATTTCTTCAAGAGCTTTGTAAGCACCTTCGGTCATCCCGCGGATAAGCCAGAGCTTCTGACGATCGTTGAGATTGTCGCTCAGGATGGCCTGATCGATTCGAACCTGTCGGCTGCCTTCGACAAGAGCCTCTGCGCCAGCCTTGATTCGTGCGCCGGTTTCGGCACCCACGCCAGCGATCCCCGTCAGCTCTTCGAGGGACGCTTCCATCAGCTCATCGGCTGAGCGAAAGCCCATTTTATACAATGTCTGAGCGATATTGGGAGTGACCCCATCAATCGCGTTGAGCGACTCAACAGAGTCTTTCTCAAGCTGCTGAAATTTGCTCTCTGCGATGATATCCAGCTTCCAGTTGGTCAACTGAGACGCGAGACGCACGTTTTGCCCTTTGCGACCAATCGCCAACGACAGCTTGTCGTCAGGGACGACCAGCTCCATCGACTTGTTCGCTTCGTTAATAATCACGCGAGTGACCTCTGCGGGCGCAATCGCGTTGCAGACAAATCGAGCAGGGTCTCGGTCAAACGGGACGATATCAATCCGCTCACCGCGCAGCTCTTGCACCACGGCTTGGACGCGCGCGCCTTTGACACCCACGCAGGCTCCCACGGGATCCACGTCCGAGTCACGCGAGCTGACCGCGATCTTGCTTCGCACGCCAGCTTCGCGAGCAGCCGCCACGATCTTCACGATACCCTCGTAAATCTCCGGAACCTCTTGCTCAAACATCTTCACCAAGAGCCCCACGTCAGCGCGGGACAAAATCACCTGCGCGCCTCGCGCCTCGCGATCAATGTCCTTCAGGTACGCGACAATACGCTCGCCGGGGCGATAGTTCTCGCGCATCACTTGTTCGCGTGAACGAAGGACTGCCTCGGTCTTCTGCAAGTCGACAATGATGTCATGGCCGCGCTCAAAGCGACGAACGACACCCGTGATGATCTCACCCTTGCGGTCTTTAAACTCGTTGAAGATGTTCTCGCGCTCAGCGTCACGAAGTCGCTGCGAAATCACCTGCTTCGCGGCCTGAGCGGCGATGCGCCCAAAACCCTTGCGGACGCTCTCGAGCTTGAGCAAATCGCCATAGCGTTTTTCTTGCTCTGCGGCTTTTTTCTCATCGTTTTTGCGATAATAGACCGGAAACGCAAGCTGCTCGCCCGCCTCTGCCGCGAGCTTCAACCGGGTCGCGTCTTCAAGCGAGATCTCTGTCTCAGGATTGGTGACCACATCCACAATGGTCATGTACTGAAAGAGATCAATCTCGCTGGTCTTCTCGTTGTAGCGAACCATAAGCTCGCGGTCGGGGCCGAGAAGCTTTCGGGCTGCGGACAAGATCGCTGAGCGAATCGCGTCCACAAAGACCATGCGATCAATGCCCTTGTCTTTGGCGACTTTCTCAATCGTTGAACCCAGGCTGGGCTCTGCTAACGCGGCTGGTGCTGGCGCCGCTGCGCTCTTCTTGATGGCCATACTTTACCTCTCCGCTCGGTCCGATGCAGGAGCATCGTCGGCAGTTAGTTCTTCTTTCTTCTTCTGTAAGTGTGCAGCGTTAATCTCTCGGGCTTGCGCCCTCGCCGCGAGTCGGTCTTGTCGACGCGATGGACCTTTGCCTGGCTTTTCGTTCTGTTTTGGCAGAGGCAACGCTTCGAGCCGCGCGCGTGAAATATTCGACGAAACAAGCTCATAGCGCTTGCCGTCAACATCAAGGCACAGCAGATATTCAGCGCTCTCAGCGCCCGCTTTGTCTGCGTTGAGCGTCTTTCGCAAGATGCCTCGAAAGATCGTCTTGGACGCGACGGGAGCGAACAGCTCAATCCGGGCCTTCAGTCCTTCAAAACGATCGTAGTCTTTTCGGTGTTGCAGTGGTCGCTCAGGTCCTGGCGATGTCACTTCCATCTGATAGGGAACGGGAAACAGATCGCCGGAAGCGTCCAGCGTATCAAGCAGCGTGGAGACGTCTCGGGTCACGTTGGTGACCACTGCGATACCGATCGAGAGGGACGGATCTTGGATGTGAGGAGAGCCGTCCGGCCGATCGATCGTAAGTCGCAGCAGCCCGCGCCCTGCACCCTGAAACCACTCAAGCGCAACCATCTCGACGCCGTGTACTTCAAGTAACGGTGCGATTTCGCTTTCAATGTGGGTGACAATTTTATTGCGCATCAGAGGGGAGTAAAAAGGCTTGGGTGGCTAGGTAAAGCGCCTTCAATTCGGGCGAGTGTTTGGACACACAGGGCCCGAGGGGTGCTTCACAAGCGACCATCCACTACTCCGGAGACGATGCTTCCCCGCGACACACGCGAGGATTTAAGATCGGCCTCAATCGGGTGCCGCGATGTTGCAGTCAACGATGCGCGGAATCATCACAATCATGAGTGAACGGGGTTCATCGTGACGGTAATGGCTGACGGAAGGGCCCTCGGTGGACGAGACAAAGGGTATAGAAGTCTCCGGCAACGGTCGGGAGGAATAGCAGAACACTCTCCCGGGTTCAAGCGCGCTCGAAGAAAACCCCAACTCTTGCGCTATTTGCAGTGATTTTGCCCACTATCCAAGGTCATGAAAAGCCTTTCGCGCCGGTTTGGGGGGGCTCCACCGCGCCAGTGCCTCCAAGATCCTGGGCCCCGCAGCGCCCTTTGGGTAGGGTGGCTCAAGCGCGCGGCACTGTTGCTGACGTTCGGCAGTGAGCGCGTTTTGCATCGCGGCCAGAATTGCTTTTGGCTCGGCAGCCACATTTTGGATATGCGCGGACCGAAGGCGGCCTTTCTGCCGATCTCCCACGTCAACAACCGGCAGCCCCACCGCCGGAGCCTCAATCAATCCGCTGGAACTGTTGCCAAGGACTGCGTCGACGATGCGGAGCATTCCCCAGTAATTTCGCTCACCAAGCGCGTCACTGAGAACCACGTTGTCTCGACCCTGAGCCCAGGACCTCCAGTGCTCGCGGATCACCGAGCCTCCCGCGTCGGCGTTGGGCATCGTGATGACATATGTGGCCTCGGGCGAGAGCTGTTTCATCGCCATTGAGACGGCCTGAACCTCTTGCAACGAATCGCCACCGAGCGTCGCAGGGTGCATCGTCACCAAAAACAACGGTGATGTGAGCGGGTGTTTGAGGGCTAACTGCAGCTGCTCTCGCGAGGGCAAATCCGCGCGGTACAAGTTGTCCAAACCCGGCGCCCCGACGATGATCACCGCGTGAGGTTGCTCTCCCATTTGAACGACTCGCTGCGCATGAACTCGATGAGTGACCAGGTGCAGGTGAGACATTTTTGTAAGCGCGTGTCGAAGTGCGTTGTCCACCGCACCTTCGGTCTCTTCACCGCCATGAATGTGGACGAGCGCAACGCCCATCAGCGTTGCTGCGAGGCCAGCGACGGCAGTCTCAGAGCGATCACCAAGGATCATCAGGGCATCGGGAGTGTCTTGCTCAAGAGCCGCGCAAAACTGCGAGAGCGCTGCGGCACTCTGTGATGCCAACGTGCCACCGGGTTGCAAAAAATCAAGTCGTTGGGTGATGGGCATCGCGTCCGCCTCGACCCCCGCAACGGTGAGACCAAACTCGGGGCGGAGGTGCATTCCTCCGACCCAGATTGAAAGTTCCATGCGCGGATCGTCTCGCAAAAGCAGAAGGGATGCGCGGAGGATTCCGTAGTCTTGTCGGCCGGTGGTGAGCACAGCGAGCCTGAGCTTTGAATGAATCGTGGCAGTCATGATGTTTTCAGTCCGAGCGACGTGAGAGCCCGCTCTGTCGCCGCATCGCTCTCCGGGATGCTCTTGCACAAGGTATGCGCTTGAAGCGAGAGTCTCTTGCCAATTTGCTTGTCAATTGCATCGACGACCGCAGAATAGTCGTTCGCCACCAGCGCCCAACCCGACTGCACCAGGTCCGCAAACAGCCCCACCTCACTGGGGCAAACAAGCACCGTCGGGACGCCAAACGCTGCGGCCTCAATGGTTGTCGAGCTGACCTCTGTCGCGTGCGCATCGACCACACGAAGCAACGCGTAGACGGGCAGAGCGCTGGCTTCGTCTAAGTTGTAGTCACCTTCGGTTTGCGCGAGGACTCGCAAGAAATCCGCTTTGCGATGAGCACGCACGGGGTGCATGCGAATCCACCAGTGAACATGACCCCGTGATGCGTGCACTACCTTCGCGATCCGCTGCAGCGTCTCGTCGTCCTCAAAACCGTGCGCTGTCCAAAGGACCTGCTTGAGCTTTTCAGTCCTGCCGAGCAAGGGCGCAAGAGCCGCAGCGCTGCTCTGTATGACCGAGGCATCGCCACGAACCCAGGCGGACAGAAATGGGTTGCCTCCAACGATCGGAATGTGTCCAAACGCAGGCCCATTCCAGCGTAAAATCGCTTCGCTATCCGCCTCGCTCCAGCACCAAAAATGCGTCGGGAGCGTGTTGTATCCTCCTGGTGGGACCTTGGTCCAAGCGCCGTACGCAAAGTGCTGTGCGCCCGCCACGCCGTGCTGCAAATCAACTACGGGAATCTTGAGTTGTCGACACGCGAGGACAAATCCCATCCCTTCGGCACCGTAGTAGCAGACCTTAAACGCGACCTTCGGACCCACGCGCTTGATCCACGGTGTGTACGCCCTCGCAAAACGCGCGGTGTACTGCGCAAGACCGAGGTATTGCGTGATGCTCAACAAGTTAAACTCCGGAGCCTTGGCTCCCAGCCAAGCCAGAGCATCGCTAAGCGAGTCAAGCGCTGGTTGTGCAGAGCGAAGTCTGGCGTGAACAGCTTTTTCAACGCGCGCTGCGATGAGGACGGTGTCAAGCAATGGCTGAATAAATGCTGACCGAGTGTGCCGCGGGGTATAGTAAGTGTGCAGCGGCTGCCAGGTGAGCGTCGAGACGTTGCGCAAGGCCAATGCGCCGTGAAGTGGATCACAGAATCGGTCGTACCAGTGGTCATCAAGTTTGGTGATCGAGGCACCGTCGCTGTAAAACAGCGCGTCAGCCGGTCGAATCATTGAGTCGTTGTGCGCTGGATCGGTGATTTGGGTTGCGCGAAGATAGTCGCGAAGACCTCGGCCCATGGACAAAAGAGGTCGAAGAGAGCTCAATTTTTGCTGCAAAATCCCAGCTGGTACCGCGTCAGAGTGTCTGGGAGAGACCTTCGCAAGTCGGTGATTCTCCGTCGCGATCTGGTACCTTACGAGCGGCCAGAGATGCACGCCCAGATGCTCCCACTGATCCACGTCGAACTGCTGCTCAAGCTCGTTTAAAAGCGCGAGGATCTCTTCATTCGAACGGGGCATAACTTTTTCTGAATGAACGATGGGGTCAATGGCAACTACAATGTGGTACAGAGAGCGAAATCGCAAACGTAATGACCGGCGGAGTACAACAAAATTCTCATCGATTGCCACCGCGAATTATCGCTCGGCTCGATGTTAAAGCACCCAACTTGGTGAAGGGAATTCATCTGGAGGGCTTTCGTGTCATGGGCGATCCCGCCGAGCACGCCCTGCGCTACTACGCAGAGAACGCGGACGAACTGTTCTATCTGGACATCGTCGCGAGCTTGTATGAACGCAACAGCTTGTACGAGCTGGTCGAGAGCACAGCGTCGAAGATCTTTGTGCCGCTGACCGTGGGCGGCGGGATTCGGTCGATCGAGGACATTGGTAAGCTGCTGCGCGCCGGGGCGGATAAAGTCGCGATTAACACTGCGGCCATTCGTCGTCCCGAGCTCATCAAAGAGGCCGCACACACTTTTGGCGCACAGTGTATCGTGCTCTCACTCGAAGCGATGCGCAAAGGCTCTGGGGGTTGGGAAGCGTTTACCGATAATGGACGCGAGAAGACCGGACTCGACGCGATTGAGTGGGCAAAACGTGCGGTGGATTTGGGTGCCGGCGAGGTTCTGGTGACGTCCATTGATCAAGAGGGGACCCGTCGTGGGATGGACCTCGCCCTCATCGCCGCACTGGGCCCTGTGCTAGGTGTCCCGGTGATCGCGTGTGGTGGTGTCGGCTCTATTGAGCACGTCAAGCAGGGGTTTGACTCCGGTGCGGACGCGATCGCCGTCGCGAGTATTTTGCACTATAAGACAGAGACTATAGGGTCTATCAAAGCAGGCCTCAGCAAGACGGGAGTCCGGGTCAGGCTATGAGCAAGCATGTGGTGGTCATCGACTACGGGATCGGAAACCTTCATAGCGTGATCAAGGCCTTGCAGTATTTTGGCGCTGAGGTCACCGTGTCGCCCGATCCCGCAGTGATCAAGAGCGCGAACAAAGTCGTGCTGCCGGGGGTGGGGGCGTTTGCTGACGGCATGGCGGGACTGGTGTCTCGCGGTCTCGACGACGCGCTGAGGCAGTACGTGCTCACCGAGCGTCCATTGCTTGGGATCTGTCTGGGGATGCAATTGCTCATGTCACGAAGCGAAGAGTTTGGTCTTCATGAAGGCTTCGGATTTATCCAGGGCGATGTGGTCGCGATCCCGAAGGCACCCACGCGAAAAGTACCGCAGGTGGGGTGGAATGAGCTGCGGGTTCCCAACGGACGAAGCTGGAAAAACACAGTCCTTGAGCACACTGACGAGCACACCATGATGTACTTTGTGCACTCGTTTACGGCCATCCCGACGCACGAAGCAGACCGGCTCGCGGATGTGGACTACGACGGCGTTCGTGTGTCTGCTGCGGTGCAACGAGACAACATCACCGGGCTGCAGTTTCATCCAGAAAAAAGCGGACCAAAGGGCCTGGTCGTGGTTGAGACTTTCTTGAAAGTCTGACATTCAACGGTTGGTTTTTATGACTGAAGAACTCAAAGCGTTTTACGGGCTTCCCACCGACGTTCGCTTCTGCAAGCGGTGTGTGATCTCAAATCAACGGCCCAACTCCACCGTGGAGTTTAAGCACAACAAAGACAGTCGCAAAGAGACGATTCACTTTGACGCAGAGGGCGTTTGCGATGCCTGTCGCAACGCCGAGCGCAAGGCTCGCGAGATCGACTGGGTTGAGCGCGACAAAAAGCTGCGCGAGCTGTGCGATCGCTTTCGCAAAAACGACGGCTCGTACGACTGTTTGGTCCCGGGGTCCGGAGGCAAAGACAGCTTCTTTGCCGCGCACAAGCTTAAGTATGAGTATGGGATGCACCCACTCACTGTGACTTGGGCTCCACACATGTACACCGAGTGGGGATGGAAGAACCAGCAGGCGTGGATTCACGCTGGCTTTGACAACTACCTCTGCACCCCCAACGGACGCGTGCACCGACTGCTCACACGACTCGCGGTGGAGAACATGTTTCACCCATTTCAACCGTTTATTTTGGGGCAGAAAAATCTCGCCCCAAAGATGGCGTGTCTGTTCGATCTTCCCTTGGTTTTTTACGGTGAAAACGAGGCAGAGTACGGCAACCCGATCCACGACAACGAGAACGCAAAACGGGATCACAAGTACTATGCCCTCTCGGACCCATCGGAGGTGTACCTCGGAGGTGCGTCCCTCACGCAGCTGTACAAGGACTATGGGTTAGAGAAGGTCGATCTCGATCCCTACATGCCCGCAGATCCAGAGCTGATTGAGAAGCGAAAAATTGAGGTACACTACCTGGGGTACTACCTGAAGTGGCACCCACAATCTTGCTACTACTACGCGGTAGAAAACGGTGGCTTTCAAGCGTCACCAGAGCGCACACCAGGGACGTACAGCAAGTACAACTCGATCGACGATAAGATCGATGATTTTCACTACTTCACCACGTTTACCAAGTTTGGCATTGGGCGCGCCACCTACGACGCAGCGCAAGAGATTCGGTCGGGAGACATTACCCGCGACGAGGCCGTAGCGTTGGTTCGGCGATTTGATGGCGAGTGGCCTGAGCGATTTGCAGAAGAGGTATTTCGCTATCTGAGCATCAACGAGCGAGAGTTTCCGGTGGCGCACAAGGCGTTTAAGAAGCCCATTCTGACGCGCGAGAGCTTTGATGAGCTCACCGATACCTTTCGGTCTCCACACCTGTGGACCAAAGAGAGCGGCAAGTGGGAGCTGCGTCACGCGGTCTATCGCGAAGCGAGCGCCCCGGCGCAGATCCGCTAGCTATCCCGTGAGCTTGTTGGGGGCGACGAGCTAAAAGATTGAACTGCTCTGTGCGGCATCGATAAACGACACGCCGTGGGGCATCAACTGCCGTACCATTAGCCACCATGCGAATGTCGCGGCTCTTCAACTTCTTGGCGATCAGTGTTGTCGCGTTCACCTTTATGGCGTGTCAGCTTGTCGCGACACCGACCTATCTACGGCTCGCTCCACAGCGGGACGCGCAGCCGATTGGGGACTCGCCCGAACCCTCGCTGGATGTGCCAGACTCGCCGCAGGTGGACGTCGTGGTTGCTGAAGATTCATTGGTGGATCCTGACGCAGCGCCCCCGCCACTGCAGCGCGCCGATTGTCTGATCCGAGGTGCAGAGGTCTGCAATGGGATCGACGACGATTGTGATGGGGAAGTGGACACTAGGCCTACAGACGTAGACGCTCCATGCATCGAGACCCCGGTGAACGGACTCCCTATCCACGGAGCCCGCGACGCGAACTGTCGTTGCGTCCCCGTTCGGACTCCCGAGATTTGCCGCAACGGCGTCGATGAGATCGATCCTATGATGCGCAATGATGCATGTATTTGTGACGTATTTTTGCAGGCTGGAAGGATGGGGATGATCGGGAGCGTGCGGGTCGTCCCCACCGTCGCCGCAGCTCGCAGTGTCCTCGCGGCCCTCGATGTGGGAGTGCATACAGTGTGTCTTCTTACTCCCACAACGGCAGGTGGATGCAATCTCGTAGGGGCACCCTTTTCAGAGCCGATACTGGTGGGTCGAGATGAGCAGTGGGTCGGTGGTTTTAGAGATACCGATGGAATGTTTATGGACACCGAGGAGTGTCGGACCATCCTCGGCGCTCCTGTGATCTTCGACGCACAGAGCAACGAGAACAGCGCTCTGGTCAACGTCGTGGTGCGTCTGGATCCATCAGTCAATCGCTCAACTTTTGCAGTTCAAATGCGTGCGTCGGGGACCGTGAGCCGCAGCAGCGTTTTCTATATGAGCTCGCCCACGGCAGTAACGGGCATCGGCAACGTGACGTCTGGCGCAGCAGATCGGCG
>JANNCG010001069.1:0-3227 GCA_031386385.1 Myxococcales bacterium | reverse complement strand
AGGCGGGAGCACGTGAGTGGGCCAACATCGCAGAGCCCGGGAGTGAACACCAACGCGAGTGTGCAATCCGGTGCGTCGGATCCGAGCGTGTGCATCTCGGCACAAAGTCGCGTCGCTGTGGGCGTGTGTCCAGCGCGCTCGGGCGCGATGGGATCAAGTCGATCCACGGCTCCGCCCGCTGCGGCGAGGACCGACTTGAGCGGCCCCGCGCGTGGGACAAGCCGGCAGGGCGGCCAAGCTAACCCGCTCGCGCTCGATCCAAGGTTGCAGCTTCACCGGACCTCTCTTGCGCAACAAGCGATTGTGATCCTCCGCAACGAGGTGCAGCTCACAGCGCAGTTGGTCCGTGCAATGACTCCCCAAAACCCCAGCCGTGCCAACGCGTTGATGCGCCTCGCAGAGAATCTGCAAGAGCTCAGCTCGCAAGAGAGCAGCGCTGCGCAAGCTTTGAACGAGCCCATTTTCGTTGCGACCAACGCGCATAACACCGCACGGGTGGCGAGCCTTCAGCGCGAGCAACAAGCGCACCAAAACCAGGCCACCGAAGACCGAACGCAAATGCTCAGGACGCTCGAGGTGTTGATCGCGAACCATCCCACGTTTCAGCGGATGGACGCGGTGATGTTCTACGCGGCGTTTGCCTATCAAGAATCACGCAACATGGACCGCGCGCGGCAGGTGTATCAGGCGTTGATTCAGCGGTTTCCGCAGTCGCAGTATGTGCCCAACGCGTATTTGTCCTTCGCTGAGTATTTTTTCGAGCAGTCGGACTTGGCGAGCGCAGCGCAGTTTTATCAGCGCGTGATCGCGATCAACACGCCGGACAACAACGTGCGTGGGTATGCCATGTACAAGCTCGCGTGGGTCGAATTTAATCAGCAGCACTTCGAAGACTCGCTACAGCAGTTCTACGACGTGATTGAGCTTGGTCGCGCGCAGCCGGACAATCGATCGGTTGCGCCCTTGGTTCAGAGCGCGAGAACAGAGCTGGTGGCTGCGTACGGCGCGGTATTCGGAGTTGCGCGACCGCTGAACACCAGTCAGGCGCTCAACACGTTTCGTCGGTATGCCTCCGATGAAAACGGGGCGTTTGCGATGCTCGAACGGCTCGGAGAGCTGTATCAAGACAACGGGCAGTGGCCTAACTCGGTGGCGGTGTTTCACGAGTTGATGGCGCAGCGCGAGAGTGACGACAAGTTTTGTCTCTGGCAGGGGCACGTCACGCGCGCGTTTGTCGCGATGAACCAGCGGGACAACATGATGCGCGAAATCACACGCTTGATCGATGTGTACGATCAGTTTCGCGCGGCAACGGGACGAGCCGCTGCCACGAAAAACGCCTGTCGCGATGCGACTGCGCGGGTGGTGTACGACGTCGCTTCGCACTGGCACTTAGAAGCGATCGGTCGCTCGACGGATGGCCAAGCGCAGAGCCGCGGTACACGCGATTCGGCGACGATGACGCGGGCGGCGCAGCTGTACAACACGTTGCTGGAGAAGTTTCCGGATCTGGACTCGGTGGAGTTTGCGGACTACGACCGGCGCGACTGGCCCTCGCGTTATCGCGTTGCTTATTATTGTGCGGACATTCTTCGGGATCAGCAAAACTACGCCGCTTGCGGACCAGCATACGATCGCGTCGTAGAGATGAACCCCACGGGACCGCTCACCGAGGATGCCGCGTACAAAGCCGTCCTCTGCTACAACGACCAGTTCACACAAGACTTGGCTGCGCGTGCGACACAGCGCCCGACACGCGTCACGCAATCACAAACGAGCAGCAATCAGTCAGGGCAACCGCAACCAGCAGAGACCGCTCGCTTTGTCCCGCGCGCGCTCAATCGTCAAGAGATGGGGATGTTCAATGCATTCTCGCGGTATGTGTGTGCGGCGAGTGGTGCGTTGACGGCGCAAAGTCGGCAAAGTGGCTCAGCGCAGTCCGTGACGGTGGCCCAGGGCGAGGACGACCCACGACAAGTGTTGCTCACAATCCAGTATCGCCGCGCGTACTTGTCCTACCAAGCCAACCGGCTTGAGGAGGCGGCGACGATGTTTCGCGCGATCGCGTTGCCCGAGGACAACGACCCTTCGCGAGCCGGACCCGATCCAGAGAATCTTAGAGAAATCGCGTCGGATTTGTACTTGGACGCGCTCGCCACCATGGGGCAGCGATGGACGCCAGCGCGCCCTGTGTGCTTCGACGCGATGGAGCGGGATCTACCCGCGATCAAAGAGCGAATGTGCTCGGTGAGCGTGCGCGGACAGCACGAGGACTTCTGCGGTCGCATGGACTTGCTCGGTTGCCAGATCCTTCGCAAGAAGGCTGAGGCGCTCGCGCGTAGTGGTCGCTACGCAGCGGCGGGCGAGGCTACGCTCGTCATTGTTCGAGACCACCTTGAGTGCCGCAATCGCCCGGACATGCACGTGGATGAGCTGCTGTATAATGCCGCGATCTACTTTGACTCGGCGAACTTGCTCGGCCGCGCGATGCGCGTTCGAGAGTCGTTGGTCAGCATTTTCTTGCCGCGCAACTCGCCCTGGGCGCAGCGTGCGTTGTATCGATTGGCTGCAAATTACCACGCCATTCAGGTCTTCGGTCGCGCCGCGGACTACTACGAGCGCTATGCAGAGTACGTCACGAGTAACAGCGCGGTAGCAACACGTGCAGACCCCAACGGGGTGAGCCAAGCGGCAGACGCACTCAGGCAGGCGACGATCTTTCGGATCGGTCTGGGCGAAGAGCAAAAAGCGTTGGATAACGCGCGCAGGTTTGGCCAGATGTTTGGCAGCGAGGAGCGATTTCGCGCGCGAGCAGCGGACGTGCATTTTTCGATCGGACGGATCTTCTCCGATCGCGCAGAGCGCTTCATGCGTGACAGCTCGCTCAGCGCTGAAGAGCGCACAAACCGCGCGCGTGGGGCATGGCGAGAGGTGATTCGGCACTACACGGAGTATGTGAATCGGTATGCGAGGCAAGGGACACTCGATCAGCAAATTCAGGGCAATGTCGCGATAGGTCGCGGCTATCTCAAGCTCGGCGACAACGACAGCCGCAACGCGCAGTTGTACTTTAGAGCCGCGATTGCCGCGTGGGGCGAGGCTCCGGTGGGCGATGACGGGACCGTGGCGCGCAACGCGCAGACGGTGGGTGAGCGGACGCACCCCGGGGGGCAGACGAAAATCGTCCGAACGGTGTGAACGCATGTGATGCGTGTCGGTGGACGTTT
>JANNCG010001403.1:0-3425 GCA_031386385.1 Myxococcales bacterium | reverse complement strand
AACATCGAGGGCCGTGACGTGTTGTTCGTCCGCACATCCGCGGGTCTTTCACGTATACGCGAAGACGGATTCACGCTGCCGACCGACGAGCGAACGCTGCCTCATACAACACTCACCTCAGCGCAAGAGTGGGCGGTGATTCAGGCGCTGTTTGACCAGTACCCGAGCACGTTGTGGTCGCTCGTGCCGGACGGAACGGTGAGTTTCGCAACCGCGACCGTTCGTTATGGCCGTGACCTCGCGAGCGTGAATGTCCAAACGCGACAGATCACCCATATCGAGCGGCAGTTCGTGCAGAACCCAGACTGCGAGTATCAAAGTTGGGGACCACATTTGATTGAGTCTTGCCCGCGCTCGGTAAGCCTTGTGAGCGAAGCGCGCAGCCGACGGGCGCTTGCGATTCCGGCTGGGAGGGAGCGAACGTTTTTTTCGGACGATGGCGTTCACGCGTTGAACCCAGGAGCGTGTCGTGTCGGCTCAACTCAGCGTCCACCGTGGTGGTCAAGCGACCTCAGCGAACTATGTTTTACCAACGACGGCGGAAGCCGTTGGCAACGCACCGCGATTGTTTTGCGAGCAGCAAGAATTCACCACGTTCGAGGCAAGTACGCGCTCCTTGGCTCGCGCGAAGACGGCCACGCTGTCATTACGCTTGTTGATTTGCACACAGGAGCATCGACCCGCCTCGGTGGGTTGTCGAATCCGTCGAGTCCTGACTCGGTGCTGGCTTGGGTTCAATTTGCGGCGGACGGTCACATTTGGGCCGCCTTTGTCTCCAGAAACTCAAGCCCATCGTACATCACACAATGGAGTGAACCCACGGCGTCACCGACATACGTTTCAATGGTGCAGAACCGCACGTACCCGACCGCCATGCTTAATCACCACCTCGCGGTGATCAACCGCTTTTCGGACACTGAGTGGGAATTTGCTGTCGATGTTTCGCAAAGGTTTACGGAGATTGAACAAGTCCACCCTGATCTGATTCTCAACGACGACTGCAGTTATCGGATATCTCAGCATCCACGCCTCCAATGCTCTTCGTCCGAATGCATCAATGGTCCGTACACGGTTCTGTCGTTCGTGCGATGGGATTCTCAAAACACGCCACTCCTTGGGACTACGCAACATTACTATATGGGTAGCTGTGGATGATTTTTGTTTTCGATCAACGCTTCGTGACTGACACCGAGTATCGCCCGTGAAAAATGCTGGCATACTTTCAGTCAATCAACTTTGATCCGGAGCGTTTGGCGACCAATCATCCTATGCGGTTCACACTTGCGCGGTGTTGTATGGCGATTCGTCCCCGCACAGCTTCTGCCACCAACCCTGAGGAATGCCAATGACGAGGGGATTCGTGAGCGCTGCGCGCAGGCCCTTGCGAGGAGGCTAAGTCCTTATCTCGTACGACACGGCGCGAGTGTGAACCTCACGCAATCTACATATTCGCGGCGCCAGGAGTGCTCGTGGTTCGCGCTTGAAAGTCCGTCGCAGGGTTGCCGGTGTTCGCCCCATTCGGAATGCGCGAGCTTGCGCGGATCGCTGGCGGCGGCGCCTGAGGGGGCACAGGCACATATCCAGGCGCAACGCCCGATCGATACACTTGCGCCGCGTCAATGTCGCCCGGAGCCTGGGCCCACGCGACGGCGTTTACGAGGGTTCCACCGGGGTTATAAAGGCCGACGCCGCCAGCGGTGTCCGACATCCCAGCGCTGAGCCGTCCCTGCGCCATGCCACCGCCCATGGTGAAGGTGTCGCTTCCCAAAACGATATAGCCTAATGGCTGTATAACTTGTCCTGCGCCTGTCCACGTGAACGAAGCAGGCGCCACCACCGCATTGGAAGACGCGTACTTAAGTCCCCAGCCCGTGAGGGTGAGCGCGCAGTTGCCGGGGTTGTACAGCTCGACAAACTCGTTGGTCGCCGCGCCCATAACCCCCATTTGAATTTCGTTGATCACCGGGATCGCGTTGCATCCCCCGTTGGGCACATCCACCGCGTTTGGCACATCCACCGCATTCGGTACATCCACCGCATTGGGCACATCGACTCCGCCATCGACCATCGCGCCGCAGTTGGACACCATGATGTCTCGCGCATCCCACGCGCTGGGTTGGACTTGCGCTGTGAAGCGCCACAATGGCGTGGGTCCCAGGGTCACACGGCACCCTTGGCGCAGGCCCAGCGTGGTGGCCAGCGTCTGCGGAATCCGCATGCGCAAATTCGGATCGCCCGCAGGAATCCCAGCCGTTGTGATCGCAAATGAGCGAAATCCCGAGCCGCTGTTTGAGCCCGAGTCGGTGATGGTTCCGGTCACGCGCGACAGCTGGTACTCATAGTTGTTAAGCGATACCACCAAGCTCCCGAGGCTCGAAAAATCTTGCGTCAACGCGACAAGAGAGACCCCCGTGGCTTGACGAGTCCAACCCGCGAGTGTGGCCACCCAACGCGAGGCGTTTGCGTTTTGTGCGCGGGTCATGGTGACCCGAAAGCTCACCCGATCCCCAATGGCGGGTGGTGGCATTAAGGTGCCGGGGTCCACGGCGACAAACAGCGCAGGTCCCCCTTCGGCTTGCACGCTAAACCCAGGCGGGTCATTGGCCACAGTCGCACCCGCAGTGGTCGGAACCAAGTACGTCACAAGAACGCCCGCTACCGGAAGGTCCACGGCTCCAGCGGGTGCCGTCACAACCGCGCGAATTTGGGCTGCGCTTCCGCCATCAATGGGTGGCAGTGGAATGTCTGGCCCGCCGATTCCATCAGGGATAATCCCTGTGTCCATCATCGTCGCATCGCCGGGAGCGACTCGATCCGGAAAGATCACGATGGGGTTGGGGACGTCGTTAGCGGGAGGAGGCAGCGGGCATCCAGACAACAGCGGTGTAATCGCAATCACGGACAACAACGAGCGGGACTTCATAAGTAGCCACGAACGTAGCTTAGAAGCTCGGCGCCCGTCTCGCACAACTTTGTGCCTTTCTGTTACATCGCGGGATTGACTGAGCCCGGAGTCCCGACGGTTCGTGCTTGAAAGTCCGTCGCTTGGTTGCCGGTGTTCATTCCGTTGGGTGTTCGCGCGGTCACACGAGCCCCGGCTGCGAGAGCGCTCGGTGGGACGGGCGCATATCCGGGCGCGGCTCCGCTGCGGTACGGATGACCCGCTACGAGGGCACCCATGTCGTTGTTCCACGCGACAGAGTTCATGAGAGTCATCCCGGGGTTGTGCAAACCCACGCCGCCAGCGGCGTCAGCCATTCCACTGGTGAGCGTCCCTTGAGCCATCACACCCATCATCGCGAAGTTGGCGCTGCCCAGCAAGAAGTAGCCGCCTGGTCCGATGGTGTCCATCGCCGCGCCGGTCCAGCTCGCGCCGCCGGGGATCGCTACTGCCGCTGCGGACGCATAGCGCACCGTCCAGCCGC
>JANNCG010000997.1:0-4701 GCA_031386385.1 Myxococcales bacterium | reverse complement strand
CGGTGGAATTGGTGGAGTAGCGATTGTTCCTGAAGGCGGAGTGGGTGGTTTTCAGGGTGTGTTTGCTGGCCCGGTCCCGGCCAATTGTGGCTGCCGGATCGCTTGGGATCTTGGCTGTGACAACACCGTTGATTTGATTGACGGTGGTTTCACGGTGAGCGGTGTGGGCCGTGATGGTCCTGTGGATGCTGTTCGTCTCTGCGCGGCGGGCATTCCAACGGGGGCATGCTCAATCCCTTCACCGGTGACCGCAACGCCGGTTCAATTTGGCAACGTGCGCCCCACGATCACCACAGCGGCACTTCCAGCAGGCACTGTTGGGACGGGTTATCTGAGCCAAGTGATGGCAACAGACCCAGCAAACCCTGCAAATGCTGGCGGATTTCGCGATCCGTTCACTTGGGTTGCCGCTGGGTTGCCTCCAGGACTTGCGATCAACGTGCAAGCCGGTGTGATCTTCGGAACCCCCACCATGGCCGGTATGTTTCCTGTGACTTTCACCGTCAACGACGGCGACGGCGGGGTCCACATTGTCGTCATCACCATTACGATCAACGGTGCAATGGGTGGTACTTGCCCTGTTCCGACTCTCAACGTTAATGGCGGAATCAACACGAACGAAGGTTCAAACGTGGTGGTCTCTGCCTCACTGCCAAACCCCAACTGTGGTTGCACGGTTGAGTGGGATCTTGGCTGTGATGGAGTCGACGGGATCGGTCCAAACTTCACCGTTGTCGGCGTGGGCCGTGACGGCAACTCGGGCACTCGTTTGTGTTACCGATCGATCGTGAGTGTTGTCAGCACTTGTGTGAGTCCATCCATGGGCTCGACCCGCGAAGTGAACTTTCGCAATGTCGCTCCGACGATTGTTACCATGGCGCTCCCTCCGGGGACCGTCGGTGCTCCGTACAACTTCACGTTGAGCGCAACGGACCCGGCCAATCCTCCTATCGCTATGGCGATTCAAGATCCCATCGTTTGGACGGCAGCAAACCTTCCTGCGGGACTGATGCTCGACGCAAACACGGGAGCCATCACAGGGACACCCAACGTTGCTGGTTGCCGGGATGTCATGATTACGGCAAATGACGGCGATGGAGGGATCACCATGGTGACACTCCAACTATGCATCAACGTGATTGCTCCAGTGGTGTGTTCGCTGCCGGTACCTACGCGTGAACTTGTGGCACCTGAAGGCGGCAACGCAACGTGGGACGCAACCCTCGCTGTGAACTGTGGCTGCGTGATCAACTGGGATGTTGGTTGCGATGGCATGATTGAAGGGATGGGCGCCTCGTTTATGTTCAACGCTGCGGGCCGCGATGGTCCAAGCCGATTGCCCGTTTGTTTGACCGCGCGTCCTGTCGCTGGTGGTGCTTGCAACGCTGCAAGCGCAACGCTCTTGGCTACGGCGGCGATCACCAACGTCGCGCCAACCATCATAACGCTTATGTTACCCAACGGAACAGAAGGCGTCCCCTACATGGCAACAGTCGTGTCGACGGACCCTGCCAACCCGCCCATCGCGATGAGTGTGCAAGATCCAGGCGTGTACTCTCTGATCGGTGCACCCGCATGGCTCATGATCGACCCGATGACCGGCGTGATCTCGGGCACTCCTCCATTCGGCAGCGCAGGAATGCTCACTTTCACCGTCCAAGTAGTCGACGGTGATGGTGGCCGAACAACGCAGATGTACACCATCAACATTGTCGATCCAAACGCTGGTGATGGCGGTGTTGTTGTGGTGGATGTACCCAATCCAGTGGACGTCCCCGCTGGCGCAGACGTCCCCAATGTGGATGTCCCCAATGTGGATGTCCCACCCGGAGTGGATGTACCCAACGCGGTGGATGTCCCCGCTGGCGCAGACGTCCCAAACGTCATCGACCAAGATGTTCTCGCGATGGACGTGGTGGCTGTCGATGGCCAAACACCGATGGACAGCTCAATCGGTGCTGACGGCCAAGTGAGCACCGATGGATCGAGCGCTGACGGTCGCGTCAACGGCACCGATGGCGCGCGCCCCGATGCCAATGGCTCTGGCGATGGTTCAGACAACCGCGTTGGCGGCGACGGAACCTGCGCGTGCCGAGTCGTCGGTACGCACTCGACACGTCGAAGCAACGGCCTCCCAGCCCTGCTCGCGATGAGCGCGCTCGCGACGTTTGTTGCGCGTCGCCAACGATCACGCGCACAGTCGCGTTAACGGAGCCTTCGGGGCCCTGCAGAGGGACTCGGAGCGGCTTCACGGGGGGATACAAAACACGCGTTTTTTGATCGCTTTCTTGCGGTCTTCAACAAGCAGTGATTTCGCGTGTGTCAGGCCACGCAAAACGTTGTGGTATGCGAGGTATTTGTGCTAAAAACATCGTGTGATTTCACAGCTAAAATGCAGTTTTCTTGCTGTGACAAAGTATGTCACATCACCGCTGCGTTTTTCTAAGACACAAGGTAAACAAACTCGATGAGCGAAGAGCAATACGACGAGAATTCGATTGGCGTCCTTGAGGGCATGGATCGGATTCGTAAAAAACCCGGAATGTACATTGGCAACGTGGGCGACGGCAGCGCGTTGCACCACCTGATTTGGGAGGTCGTGGACAACTCAGTGGATGAGCATCTTGCGGGCCACTGCAAGAGCATCATCGTGAAGTTGCACTCCGATGGGTCCTGTTCGGTTGAGGACGATGGTCGTGGCATTCCGGTGGGGATGAAGACCAAAGATGACAAACCCATCAGCGCCGCAACGCTCGTCATGATTGAGCTACACGCAGGCGGAAAGTTTAACAACAACTCCTACGCGACGAGCGCTGGTACGCATGGTGTAGGTGTCACGGCCGTCAACGCAGTGAGTGAATACCTCTCGCTCGATATCTGGCGTGAAGGTGGACACTTTCATCAAGACTTCATTCGTGGTGAGTATTCAAAGGACCTTGAGCGGTTAGAGGACAGCGACCGTCGCGGGACAAAGATTCGATTTAAGCCCGACTTGACGATCTTCTCGCAGGTCACTGAGTTTTCTCGAGAGATTGTCGAGAAGCGTCTGCGACAGATGGCGTTTTTAAACTCTGGGCTCCGCGTGCATTTTACCGATGAACGCACGGATATGGCGCCGATCGAGTTTTACTACGAAAACGGCGCTCTTGCGTACTTGGCCTATCTCAACGAAGGCAAGTCAACACTCCATGCTCCGGTCTATTTTCGCGGTGAGGCAGATCGCATCAAAGTTGAGTGTGCTTTGCAGTGGACCGACTCGTATCACGAGGTTTGCGCGGCCCACACAAACAACACGCACCAGACCAATGGCGGCACACATGTGACGGGTCTGCGAGGCGGACTCACGCGCACTGTAAACAAGTATGCGTTGGCCAATAACCTGCTCAAAGAGACCAAAGGCCAAGCGCTCTCGGGTGAAGATGTTCGTGAAGGGTTAACGGTGGTGTTGTCACTCAGCCACCCAAACCCTGGCTACAAAGACCAGCCAAAGACTGAGCTTGTCTCACAGGACGCCAAAAACGCGGTTGAGTCGATTATTTCTGAGAAAATCGCACAGTTTTTTGAAGAGAACCCAAAGGTCGCCAAGATCATTGTTGAGCGTGGTGTCTTGTCGTCGCAAGCCCGCGCAGCAGCGGCTCGTGCTCGAGAGCTTGTCACGCGCAAGGGGATCTTGGATATCAGCTCTCTCCCCGGAAAGCTGGCGGACTGCCAAGAGCGTGATCCGTCCAAGTGCGAGTTGTTTATTGTCGAGGGTGATTCGGCAGGTGGTTCTGCAAAGCAGGGACGCAACCGTAAGACACAAGCGATCCTGCCGTTGCGTGGAAAGATCTTAAACGTCGAGCGTGTTCGCCGCGAAAAGGTGTTTCAAAACCAAGAAGTCGGGACGTTGATCACCGCTCTCGGGGCGGGGATCGCAGAGACATTTGACGCAGCAAAAGTCCGCTATCACAAGACGGTGATCATGACGGACGCTGACGTGGACGGAGCTCACATTCGGACCTTGTTGCTCACGTTTTTTGCTCGCCAAATGCCCGAGGTGATTGAGCGCGGGTATCTGTACATCGCCCAGCCGCCACTGTTCGGCGTCAAGCGTGGCAAAAAAATCACCTATGTGAAAGACGAAGCCGGCCTCGCGCAACATCTTGTCGATGCAGGGACCGATGGCGTCTCGGTCGCGACGAGCACAGGGCCGCTTGAGCTGACGCAGCTGCGTGCGCTTGGTTTAGATTTGCATCGCGCACAGGGCTTTCTTGAGCGTCACGCGTCACGCGCTGATCCGAAGGTGTTTGGCGCGCTGTTGAGGGCGCAAAAGCTCGACGTTGATCTCTTCACCGACGAGGCCAAACTCCAAGCGCTTGGCGCGGCTGCTGAGAAGCAGGTGATGATTGAGTCTCCAGACCTTAGTCCGCTGCGCGTGACGGTTGAAGATGATCGTGGGACAGGTAAGCTGCGGTTGGTCCTGCGGACGCGCAACGGATCTGGTAGTCGCACCATGGTGGACGCAGATCTGGCTGCGTCTGTTGAAGTGCGTGAACTTGAAGTGATCTATGGGCGTGCTCGTGAGCTTGGAGCGATGCCGTGGAAGCTTACGGATGAAAAGGGACGCGTGAGTGAGATTGCTTCTCTGGATGCGCTCTATCACGCGATTGATGATCGGGGTCGTAAGGGCGCGGATATCCAGCGCTACAAAGGTCTCGGTGA